>DWVB01000014.1 GCA_019120455.1 Candidatus Avelusimicrobium excrementipullorum | reverse complement strand
TGCGGAGTCCAAGATAAGTACGTTAAATACGAGTACGGCGGATGTGCGGGCGAACATACTGGACCTGACGAGTGTAAGCATACCGGAAGGAGGAAGTTTTGTATTGGGAGAGAACAATATTCCGCGGCCTGCGAGTGTGGGGTTGGATAATTGCAGCAATTTGACATGGGTAGAACGGACGACGGACGACAATTACAAGTATAAAGTATTGGCGTTTGGTTCGTGCGCGGGCGGAGATGATGATTGTAAAGAATCATACGGCACATGGATGACGTTTGCGGGAACCAAAACGGATACCTGCAACGGCAGTACAACGGCGCAATATACGTGTACTGGTACGGCGAAGACCTGCGTAGACGTATACATTACTTCTTCCGGCAGCAGCGGGAACAAATATGGCAGTGCCACCAGTGCCACTTATACCACCAAAGATACCTGTGACGGGGATATTTATGATAAGTTTACGGGTACTCCTTCGGGTACTTCCTGCGTGGATGTATATGCCGACACCTCTGCCAGTACGATAGAAAGTTCTACTATTTGTCCCAACGGGCATAATCAGAGGCCTATCACAAGCTGTAACGCGTATACGGAGGCGAATGCCTCTACTTCCGGTTATCAATATGTGGCTAACCATGGTATAGAGGCGTTTTGTCGGGATAAGATACTGCCCAACAACCCAAATGGATGTCAGGCTGGTTTTAGCCAATCCACTACTGATCCCGTCAGCGGTCAATTCCGTTGCGGACGCCCTTATTATGCTGGGCGATATTGGGGAGCTTATCATTGTGTGGTGAGCTATTACAAACGTACGGTCAGCAAGGGCTCATCCTCTTCGTCCAGAAAGTACCGCAACGTCACCTGCTGTGACGGCGGCGGAAGCGGCGGCGACTTCGGCACTGTTACCCTTCCCCCTGTTGAGGCTTGCGACTGTTCGGGCTGTGTATCTACGGGAGAGATAGCTACCACAGTATGCCCCCCCTGCTGCTACAAGGCAGATATTTCCCAGGGTTGGTTGAATTAAAAGTTACCCCGCCTTCGGGCGGGGTTTTTATATGTCCTGACGATATCGTGTAGGAGGAGATCCCGAATAACCGCCTTTCGGGATGACTCATATAAATGAGATGCCGAAACAAGTTCGGCATGACAGACATAATGATAAAGTGGCTGGGAGGCCGAGTAAAAGCACCTCGGCATGACGTAAGGTACACAATAAAGTCATCTTGAAAGATATTTTATTATAGGTCATCCTGAGGGGTTGTAACTCAGGATCTCCTCCTTAATCTGGCCGTGCCGCCGCGTACCCACATGAAGCGCCACAGCCCGCCGCGCAGGGTACGGCCCATATTTACTACAATATAATATATGAGTCACACACGCCGCGCTATTTTTTCCGTGGCCGTAGCCAACGGGCTGTTGCTTTTCGGCTACGGTCTTTCTTTGCCGTTTTTTACCGTATATTTAATCAGCCGGCAGGGGCTTTCGGCCGCCATGGCGGGGCTGATTATTGCTTTGTCTGCGATGAGCCGCAGTGTTTCCAGCGCCATAGCCGGCGAACTGTCCGACGTGTTCGGGCGGAAAAATCTCATGTTGTGGGGGCTGGCCGCGGAAATAGCCGCCATGCTGGCACTGGCATTATGTATGGAATACGGCCTGCAAACGGGCTGGATGCTTTTGTGTTATTTTTTAACGGCGTTTTTCGGTGCGGTGTTCCGTCCCGTTTCCAATGCTTGGGTGAGCGATAACACCACTCCCCGCCAGCGCGTAAAGGCCTTTGGCATTATCCGCGTGGGGATTAATCTGGGCTGGGCGCTGGGGCCTGCTGCGGGGGGATTTTTGGTACGCTGGTCGTACAGTTATGCGTTTTATTTCACCGCGCTGGCGTATGCGCTGGTCGTGCTGTATCTGCAGCGGGTGTTGCGGGACGATTCCGCCGCCGCCAAAAGCCGCAGCCGCCGGCCGCAGTTTGTATCGCTGCTTCTTTCGCTTAAAGACATGCGCCTGGCCAAAATTTGTTTGTATGTGTTGTTGATTACGGCGGTCAACGCCCAGCTGGTGGTGGGGCTGTCCATTCACTGCAACACGTATCTGCATATGCCGGAATATTACATCGGCTGGTTCTTTACGATTAACGGCCTGGCGGTGGTATTTTTGCAGTATCATGCCAGCGTGCTGATTACGCGCATGCGCCTGACCACGGCCATGCTGATAGGCTGCGTACTGTATGCACTGGGGTATGGATCGGTGGGGTTTTTCGGCAGTTTTGCGCCGATTGCTTTTGGGGTGTTGCTGGCCGCCGTGGGGGAATTAATCGTCAATCCGGTGGAGCAGACCCTGACGTCCAATATCGCTTCCCCGCAGACGCGCGGAAGGTATTTGGGTATGATTATGGTATTTTATAATATGGGCTCCTCGCTGGGGTTTTTTGCCGCGGGCTGGCTGGGGCAGTATGTCGCGCCGGTGTATTTGCCCGGCCCGTGGCTGATTATCGGCGCGGTGGCCGTGCTGGCGGGGCTGGGCTTTTTTGCCCTGCGCAAAAACCTGACCGATGAAGAGGACGGCAAATTCACCGCGCCCGTGCCCATTAAAAAAGACACCGTCACCCTGCATTAAAACCGCGCCGGCCTTTGCGCGGCGGGACAGATTTATACTACTATGTACAAAAAGGAGAACATATGAGAGGTATTGTCTTTACCGTATTGACCTTGATTTTGGCCGGAGTGCTGGCGCTGGGGTTGGAGTGGCTGGCCGCTTTTCTGCCCGCGCAAATGGCCGGCGCGCTGACCCGCGTATACGGCATCGGCATTCATCCTTTGGCTTTGCACGTCAATATTTGCGGGGCCGTCGGGCTGGTGCTGGGATATATCATTATTTCCAAATTTGTACGCAAATAATATGAAACTGGTCCTGGCTTCCCGTTCGCCGCGGCGCGTGGCGCTGCTGAAAGAACTGGGCAAAAAATTTGACGTGTGCCCCGCTGTTTTGCCGGAGCGCACCAAATACAAACGCCCGCACCTGAAAGTGGCGGATTTGTCGGCGCACAAGGCGTTGGAAGTGGCGCGGAAATACCCCGATGCGGTGGTGATAGGGGCCGATACCCTGGTGTTTTGCAAAGGCGAGGTAATCGGCAAGCCCAAAGACGAAAAAGACGCCCTGTGCATTCTGCGCAAATTAAACGGCGCCTGGCAGACGGTGTACACCGGCGTGACGCTGGTGCATGTAAAAAGCAAAAAATGCGTGCGCGGCGTGGATAAAACTTATTGTAAGGCGCGCCGACTTTCTTTAAAAGAGCTTAAAGAAATGGCGGGCAAACATTTGGACAAAGCCGGCGCGTACGCCGTGCAGGACAAGGACGACCGGTTTATAGAAAAAATGCGGGGCAGCCGCACCAATGTTGTGGGCTTTCCCGTGGAACTTTTTACCAAAATGCTTAAGGAGTTTGAAAAATGACGCAAACGGATTTACTGATTATCGGCGCGGGCCCTGCGGGCTGCAGCGCGGCGGTATACGCGGCGCGCAGCGGCGTAAAAACGGTGATTGCCGGCGGGGCCATGCCCGGCGGGCAGCTGCTGCAGACCAATGATATTGAGAATTACGCGGGTTTTATTAATCCCGTCCCGGGCTATGAACTGATGGACAATATGCACAAGCAGTGCAAACGCCTGGGGGTGGAAATAACTTCCGACGATATTGTTAAACTGGAAGGGGAGAAGCCCCCGTTTACGCTGACCGCCGCCGGAGGCAAACAGTATCAGGCTTTGGCCGTCATTATCGCCGCCGGAGCCAGCGCGCGCTGGCTGGGCGTAAAAGGCGAAGAAAAACTCAAAGGGCACGGCGTATCCGCCTGCGCCACCTGCGACGGTTTTTTCTTTAAAGGAAAAGAAGTTATCGTGGTCGGCGGCGGCAATACCGCTTTTGAAGATGCGCTGTTTCTGTCCCAGATTTGCCCCAAGGTAACGCTGGTGCACCGGCGCGAAGGTTTCCGCGCCGACGCGGTAACCGTGGAAAAAGTGAAAAATACGCCCAACATTTCCATGATGCTCAACTGCGTGGTGGAAGAAGTGCTGGGGGAAGAAAGCGTGACGGGCGCGGTGCTGCGCAACGTCGTGAGCAAGGACACGGTGCAGGTGCCCTGCGCGGGAATTTTTGTAGCCGTGGGCGCCGTGCCGCAAACGGCCTGGCTGCAAGGCAGCGGCGTGGAGCTGGACCCGTCCGGCCTGGTCAAAGTGGACGCGCACCAGCGTACCAATATAGACGGTATTTTTGCGGCGGGAGACTGCACGGAAAGCGAATTTCGGCAGGCGGTCGTGGCCGCGGGATCGGGGGCCAAAGCGGGCATTTCCGCCGCGGCTTTTGTAAATCTGCACCGTTAAAAAAATATAATTTTTCCGTCGGATACCGTCCGTTTTTGCGGGCGGTATTTTTTTTAATGGAATTTTGTTATAATGAAAAAGTAGGCGGCTGTTGTGCCGCCGTATGCTGTCAGACAGATTCTCTTCTTTTCTGATTCGTCCGCAACTTCTGCCGGAGGGGGAAAATAAGAGGATTTGTTTTTATTTCTTATTCAGGAGACCGTATGCTATCCAAGATTGTAGATTGGTTTAAGCCCTTTCCGGACGCTCCCCGCATTACGGACGAGCAACTGGTAAAGAAGATGTACCGAAGCTGGCGTATCCGTATGTTTTTCGGCATGTATTTCGGTTACATCTTTTTTTATTTCTGCCGCAAAAACATCTCCTTTGTGGCCCCTGCCCTGATGGACGACGGCGGTTTGACCGCCATTCAGTACGGTGCTTTAGGCTCCACGTTATATGTAACCTACGGCATCGGCAAATTTGTCAGCGGTATGCTGGCCGACAAATGCAATATCCGCCGTTTTATGGCCACCGGCCTGTTGGGCTCGGCCATTGTCAGTTTGTTTTTCCCGTTCCTGCCGTCTTTTTATCTGATGGCGTTTTTCTGGGGGCTGAACGGCGTGTTCCAGTCCGCCGGTTTCCCTCCGGTGGCCAAAGGGCTGGTGTATTGGTTTGCCCCTAAAGAAAGAGCCACCAAATGGACGCTGTGGTCTTCTTCCCACACGGTGGGTACCGCCGGCGTGGGCGTGCTGGCCTGGGCGTGCTTGAAATTCGGCACCTGGCACATGGTGTTTTACGTGCCCGGTATTATCGGTTTGCTGTTCTCTTTGAGCATGTTCAAAATTTTGGGCGACAAACCCGCCGCGCTGGGGCTGCCTCCCATTGAAGAATACATGAATGACGTGCTGCCCGTGGAAAAAGAAAAAGGCCTGGGCACCTGGGCCGTGCTGAAGAAGTATGTGTTTGCCAACCCGTACCTGTGGTTCCTGGCCATTGCGTACATCTTTGTGTATTTTATCCGCTTCGCCACGCTAGACTGGAGCGCCAAATTTATGGTGGACCGCGGTATCAGCGAAGCCACTTCCGCCGGTTTGCTGACCATTATGCCGCTGATCGGCACATTGGGCGGCATTTCCTCCGGCTGGATGGCCGATCATTTCTTCAAAGGCCGCTGCACGCCTATTAATATTATTTTCCTGACGCTGTTGATTTTCAGCCTCTGGGGCGCGTATGTGTTTACGGGTCATGGCAGCTATTGGCTGACGGCCGTATTTTTGGCGTTGGTCGGTTTCTTTGTGGACGGCCCGCAAAACCTGGTCGGCGGCGTGCAGACCTCCCGCATTACGGTGCAGGAATCCGTTTCCGCCGCGTGCGGTTTTACCGGCATGTTCGGTTATCTGGGCGCTTTCCTCTCCGGTATCGGCGGCGGCTGGATCTTGCAAAACTGGGGCTGGTACGGTATTTATATGACCTGCGGCGTGTGCTGCGTGATTGCCATGTTCTTTGTGGGACTGACGTGGAGAAAAGAAGCCGCCGGCAGAACCAGTAAGTAAAATCTTCGTAAACCCCCGCTTCGGCGGGGGTTTTTTATAGACGGGAATTTATGAACCTAAGATATTTTGAAGGGAGTTTTCTGGGGCCAAAAATCCGTGCGATATAGGACTTTTGGCCCTTTTCCTTATCTCCGTAAAAGCGCAGAATATACATAGAGGGCTTCTATGCGTCAAATCATCTCCGTTGCATTATCGCTTGCTTTGTTGTTTCAGTCCGCCGCGCCGGCCTTGGCGCAGGTCCGTCCGACCTTCTCTGCGGAAAATATAAAAAATTATATAAAAGACCCGCTTCGGCCGTTTCCTACAGACAATCTCTATGTAGCCCGTACAGAACAAATGCGTCAGGTTGCAGAGCAGCAACTGCAGTTTACGCTGGCGCGGGAGAAAAAACGCGGTGATTTGCCGCGGGAAGTACGGGAAGCCGTCATGATGCTGACGGCGCCCGAAACGGAAAGCACCCCCTCCGAAGAACAAAACATTACTAAAGAGGAACAGAAAGCCGCCGCCGCGGGTTTGGCCTATGTGCAAAGTCTGAGTGAGCGCATTTATGATTTGGGAAAGCGGGACTTAAATGCCGCCTGGGATTTAATAGAAGAAGGGCTGCCCGTGTTTGCCAGCGTGGGCGGGGTAAACCGCGAAATAAAAGAATGGGCCGCGCAGGCGTTGCGGCGCAAACTGGAGCAGGACGGCGCAGCTTGTGAAACGGCGGGTTTTTGGAAACGTTTAAATGGAGAAGACGAGAAAAGAAGCCGGGACTGCGAATCAGTTTTAAGAGCCGTCAGCGCTTTGGCCGTGCTTGGGCAGAGCGGCAACAGCGCAGACGCCAGAGCTGTTGCAAATGTTTTGCGCAGAGGCTATAGCGGGCCCATGGGACCGGCGGTAATTATGGTGGCCGGTACCGCTTTGTATGCCATGGAAGCCGACGATCTGTTGGTGGCACAGCTGCACGAAGTAATTATGCGGCGGCCCAGCGTCGGACTGTTGGGGAAAGATTTTTCCTTTTTGGCCCTGCAGGATTATGTAAAAGCGGCCAAAAGTATTTGGGAACAGGGCGACTGGGGGGAAGGAGAAGAGTATGCTTATTATCCTGCCGAAGGCCGCGCGCTGGGTAATGCCTGGACGGATTTAGGGAAATTTTTGGGAGAAGAAGCTGCTCTGTCCGGCCCGCAGGGGGGCCGTGCGCGGGCAATTATCAGCCGCGTGTTTTCTTCGGCGGTGACGGCGGACCGGCGCGGCGTGCTGGGGCTGCGTTTCCCTTCGTTTGTCAGCGGGGTGTTGGCGGGAGGGTACCGCTTGCAGCCCATGCCCAGACACGGCTATGAACTGGACCGGAACGGCAGATCCTATTATACGGATACGCGGGAAAATTGGGACAAACTAATGCGCAATTTGCAGGCCTGGGATATCAATTTGACGGGCTGGGCGGCGGTAAAAATGTATTTTCAGGGAAAATCCAATTTAGACCCGTATACCAAAGCCGCCGTGAACAATATGCTGGCGGATATATACCGCCAAAGCGGAAATACGACGGCGATTAAAGGATTTTCTAAAAAAGAGGCCCCGACGGAGACGGAATTAAACAGTTATCAAAACTGGCAGACGGCCAGCCGTGTGGCCGGTGCGGCGGATACGGCGCTGGCCGTGGTGGGGACATTGGCTTTGGGCGCCGGTGCAGTCAAGGGCGCTGTAAGCGGAGCTCGGCTGGTGGGCCGTTTGGGCCGTACCTTTAAGCTGGCGCGTGCGGGCGCCGCTGCTTCCGGTATGAAATTTACAAGCAGTTATGCGCGGGTGGTGCGTTTAGGGCGTATGCAAAAGGCCGCCGCCGCGCGGGCTTCTGCCAAAGCGACTTCGGCGTTGGTCTCTTCGCCGCAAACCGCTGTTGCCGTTCCCGTACCGGGCAGGCAGAAAGTCAAAACTCACAATTTGTCTGCCGCCAGATTGGAAAGAAGCGTTGTTTCCGCCAATGTATCCGGCGCGCAACCGTCCGTGGTACTTAAACGCGGCAGTCTGATAACTCCGGAAATAGAGCAGAATATTCTGAAAGTCGGCGGGGAAGATTTACTGCGTACGGTAGAACGGAAACTGAACCTGTTGGATACTCCTGCTCCGGTACGCACCGTACGCAAATCAGGCAAAAAAGCCCGGCGTGAGGCCCAGCGCGCGGCGGCCGCCGAAAAGAAGGCCAAACGCCAGAATGCGCCGTCTGCCCCGAAAGCCGCACAGCCTGTCGTCCTGCCTCGCACGCATGAAGCCTTTTTCCAGCAGGATAAATCTCTGCTGCTGCGTTATCTGCGCAATACATACAGTCTGACTCCGGACGCTTTAAAAGATATGAGCCTTATCTTGTCCCGTGCGGAAACCCTGCCGGACGGCATGGCTTTGAAAAAAGCCGTTTTTGCGCGGACGGAAGAATTGCTGGGGCGTAAAGATATTTTACTCAAGCGTTATGCTTCGTCCGTCAAACGCAGCAGCGCCAAGCCTTCCGTACGGGTGTATTATCTCGGAGATAAGGAGCATATCACGCTTGCCTCTTTTGATCCTGCCCAGATTACGCTGGCGATGGAGGAGACCCTTCAGGCGGGCACTTTGCGGGATTTGCCTTCTGTCATCCATCGCGTAAACAGCGCCAAAACCCCGTGGCATATGAGCGAAAAAGGCGTGGCCAGCATCAGTTGGCAAAACAGCCACCAAAAGATAACGGCCAGTGATATGTCCCGTTTATACAGCCATTTGCTGGACTGTTCTGCCTACCGGCCGTGTTTCTATGAATTCAACGGAGCAAATACCTTGATGCTTTACCGTGCGGACAAAAAACTCTGGCTGCGCGTGGGAGAACATGAGGTCGTAAACAAATTTCACTTGCATTTGCATACGGATAAACTTTTTCCTGTGGAAGGCGGTATTCGCAACGGTATGGAAAGGGTGGTGCTAAATTACCGTATTCCGCTGACGGATGTGCAGCATGTGCTTCGTCCCGCCTCCCGCGCCGGCGGAAAGGGAGCCTATGACGCGCGTGTGGTGCCGGTAAATCAGACGCAGAGTTACCGCCTGTTTGTGATTGATGCCCTGGAACAGTTAAAAAACGCCAATGCGGTGATGCCTCTTCCATAGGACTTTTTTCTTTGCAAACCTGGGTCCAAAGGCCCTGGTTGTTCATGTTGTTCTTTTCTATACTGAAATTAGAGAGGACTAGATAAGACATCGCTCATATCTTAAAAACAGGGGAAAATATGAAAAATACCATGATTGTTTTGCTGGCCTTGCTGTTGCCGGCCTGCGTTTGTGCCCAGCAGGACGTACAAACGCCCAAACATATTTTGAAAACGCTGGATAAACAAATCCAGCAGCAAATGACTATTGCTTTGCAGCGTGCGGCGACGGAAGAATTGCTGGCGTTCTTAAAAACTCCGCAGGCTAAAAAAACGCAAATATTGCGCAAACATGTGCGCCGCCTGGTGCAGGAAGGCGCCAACGTGAACGGCCAGGACAAAGACGGCAACCGCGTATTTACGCTGGCTTTGCGCACCGGCGATGCCGATACGGTAGAATATTTGGTTAACCAAGGAATTCGTTTTGTAAATTTGGCCTGTCCTGCTGCCGGAGGAGATTATCTGACCGCTTTGGCCAAAAAAAGTCTGTGCCAGGAAGGCCAGGCCTTGCCTGAGCGGCTGGTGTATGAGAGCGATGTGGAACTGGCCAAATTTTTCCGCAGCCGCAAAGAGGCTGCCGCCCGCCCCAGCATGCCGGCTTTGGCGGAAGCCGTGTCTGCGCACAACTGGGCGTTGGCGAAATATTATATTGACTGGTTCGGCGTCAATATCCCCAATCAAGTTGACAAGCGTACGGCCCTGCATGTGCTGGCCCAGCGCAATGATGCGGAAGGAATTTTGTTCCTGGTCAGAAACGGCGCCAATCCGACGGCTAAAGACGCCCAAGGACGCGTCCCTGCCGATTTGGCTACCAATGCCAAAGTAAAAGAGTTGCTGGCCGGAGACAGCGAGTTTTGGCGCAAAGATTTCAAACTGCACCGCGCCGTACGCAAAAATGACGTTAAAACCGCCCGCGAACTGGTGGCGGCCGGCGCGGACGTAAACGAAGGCTTGGATTCCGACGGGCGCACGCCGCTGATTGACGCCGCTCGTTTTAATAAAAAAGACGCGGTGCGTTTCCTGCTTGAAAACAACGCCGATGTCAATAAAGCCTCCGACAACGGCTGGACTCCGTTGCACTGGGTTGTTTCCCAGGGCAAGCTGTCCATGCTCAAAACGCTGGTAGAGGCCGGAGCGAATGTGAACGCGGCGGATAAGCTGGGCAATACGCCCCTGCATTACGCGGCTAAATTTGAACAGTACGGCTTTGTATCTTATCTGATAAAACACGGCGCCCGCACAGATGTGCGTAACCACGAGGGGAAAACTCCCAAAGATTTGGAAATGGAAAGCAAAGCCAAACGTTTGTATTGGAGCTGACAGTTGCCTTAAAATCCCCGCCTGATAGGCGGGGATTTTTGCGTCCGCACGCAAACAAAATCAGGTACAATATATACATGACCACGCAGACGAACAATTTTCACAGCGGTTTTGCGGTGCTGGCCGGCCTGCCCAATGCGGGAAAGTCCACTCTGCTTAACGCACTGGCGGGGGGCCTGCTTTCCCCCGTGACCGACAAACCCCAGACCACGCGCCAGAATATTCTGGCCATTATTGAAGGGGAAAATTTTCAGGTGGTGTTTGTGGACACCCCGGGATTTTTGCATCCGCGTTACAAACTGCAGCAAACCATGGCCGCCTGCGTGGACCGCGCCGTGGGGGAAGATGCGGATTTGGTCTTGTTGCTGGTGGACGCTTCCGCGCCGGATTTGCCGGCGCATAAAGATTTGCTGGAAAAAATTTCCCGTGTATTTTGTCCGGTATATTTGGTGCTGACCAAAACGGATTTGGTTCGTGAGCCTTCTGCCGTGGCCGCGTTGGAACAAGACCTAAAAAAGGCTTTGCCGGCTATTGCCAAAACGTTCAAAGTCTGCGCTCCGCGCGCCGAAGGGGTGGAGGCGCTCAAGCAGGCTGTTGTGGCCGCCATGCCGCAGGGACCGGCTTATTTCCCGCCCGGGCAGTGGACGGACCGCTGGGAGCGTTTTTACGCGGCGGAATTTATACGCGAGCAGATTTTTAAACTTTATAAAAAAGAAATTCCCTACAGCACGCAGGTGGAAGTGGAAAAATTTACCGAAGACCTGGGAGATAAAAATTATATCCGTGCCGTGATTCATGTGGAGCGTGAAAGCCAAAAGCCCATTCTCATCGGCAAAGGCGGCGCGGCCATTGCCCAGCTGCGCAAGCGTGCGCAGGCGCGTATTGAGCAGTTTCTGGGCCGTCCGTACCGGCTGGAACTGCAGGTAACGGTCAGCCCGGACTGGCGCAATAATGCGGACTTGCTGGAAAAGTTCGGCTACCTGGAACGCTGATTTTACCCCGCCGCAAGGCGGGGTTTTTATAGATTTCCGCTCATTATCCTTGACGCATATTCTTTCTTTTTGCTAAATTTTTTGAAGGATGAAAGTTTTTTTGTTTTCTTTTGTCCGGCTGTTTTAAAAAAACAGTGTTCACGGGAGGCAGAAATGAATAAAAAGAGGACCAAAGCTTTTACGTTAACGGAGCTGTTGGTGGTGGTCATCGTGCTGGGCGTACTGGCGGCGGTGGCGGTGCCGAAGTTTACGCGTGTATTGGAGACGCGGCGGACGACGGAAGCGGAGAACATGCTCAGTGCGGTGCGCACGGAGCAGGAGAAGCGCTGCAGTCTGGGGCAGAACTATACGGGGGATTTCGGCAAGATAGAGACGGTAGCGTATGCGAGGACGGGGGAAGGGCAAGCGCAGAGTGCCAATTATACGTATGCGCTGACGGCGACGGGAGCCAGTGCGAGCCGTGAAGGGAAAGAGTATGTGTTGAAGATGCCGTCGTATAAGAGCGGGGAGATATGCTGTGAAGGGGAGGGATGTGAGAGTTTAAATAAGAGTTATCGCCCGTGCAGTGAAGTGACGGTGGAAGTGGATGAGTGTGCGGCGACGGATGTGGTGATTCCGGAGCCGGAGCCGAGCGGGCCGTGTGATATAGATCCGGACAGCTGTGAGTGTAATCCGAACCAGGCAAAGTGCTGCGGAGCCGATGAAGAGTGGAACGGCAGTGCGTGTGAGCCCAAAGACGAGTGTGAGGAAAGTGTGGGCAGTGCCAGTTCGGCTACGGCGAGCACGGTGGACACGTGTGACGGGAACAGAACGGGTAAATTTACGTGTGACGGACATTTTAAAGGGACGTGTACGGATGTGTATGCGAACAGCCTGCAGGCGCAGGTGGGGGAAAATGGGGCGCTGGTGAGCGGAGTGGCGAAGTTGGCGTCGTATGAGAAAGATCCGTTTATGGCGTTTAAAGACAGTATATTGCTGGCGTTCGGAAACTGCAGTGCGGGGTATACTCCCTGTCCCCGGTTGGGAAGCAGTGCGAACAATTGTTGTCCTTCGGGGTATTACTGTGAAGGAGCCGGAACTGCTACAGCGACGTGTGTAAAAGGGCAGGGGCCTGTTGGTGGTGGAGAATTCTGTCAGGTTGGATATCATTGGGACTCTGCACTGAATAAGTGTGTGAAAGATTGGGAAATAGAGGCTCCGTCACAGCATTTCTGCCTGGTAGGAGAACATTGGGATGAGGCCCAGGGCAAATGTGTGAAAGATGAAGAGGAAGAAGAAACGGATTGCCCGGAAGGGTATGTGTGGAATGCGTCACTGGGGAGATGCATAAAGAAGGTGGTGGCAACGCTGTACATGAAGCGTGAGGTGACCTGCTGCGGAGACGGACAGACGGTGGAACCCGACCCCGAACCGGAACCCGAACCGGAAGAAAAAGATTGTACGGGAACCAAACCGTCGGACAGCCAAAGCACCTGCAACGGCTGCGGAACCCGGACGGTGAGTTATGAGTGTGATCGTTCCACCGGTAAATGGACTGCTAGGATCAGTGAGTGCAACAAAACCCCGCAAGAGTGCGGCAGTCTCTGCGGTACTTCCAGTCAACAGTGTACGCCAGGGCAAACCGACAATACAGGCGGAACATCCTGCCGGGCCGGTACGGGAATTCCCAAGAAAATGACCACAGTCATCCGCTACGGAAAAGATTGCAATACGGGCGGTCTGTGCGGAGGCATGTGCAGACGCAGCAGTAGCCTGGATGACCCAGTACTGGCGGATCCGACGATAGGCGGATCTTCCGGAACCAACAATATGCCCTGCGACTGTGATATTTATCAATGGGTTTCCGGACGCTTCTGTAACTCAAAATGTGAATGGGTCAACAACGGCTGCAGCCAGTATTGCAACAAAGGCGGCAGCGGCGGCGGTGGCGGCGGCGGCGGTTCTCCCTGCACGACCAACCGCTACGTTTATTCCGTTGTAACTACCGGAGGGAATATGGAAACCCAGCGTTGTACGGTAACCGAATATAATTGCGGCGGAAACAAGTTTTCAACGGATTCCTGTTCTTAACTGATGTTGCGCCGTACTTAAAGAGTATTTCGGTACGGTGAGAAACAGGGTAATAATCCGCGGTTGATTCCGTCGGCTCAGTAAGCCCAAAAATACAAAAAACGGACCGGATATTTTATCCGGTCCGTTTTTATAGGAAATTGTTTGTAGGTATTACCGGAGAATATTTTAAATTTGCTATCATATACCCATGACGAAGAAAGAAGGCGTTTTGGTCGTGTGCACCAACCGCAAGGCTTACCACGATTATTTTATTTTGGAAACCTTTGAGGCGGGGCTTTCCCTGTTGGGACCGGAAGTAAAATCCGTGCGCCAAAAGGAAGTAAGCCTGGAGGGAGCCTTTGTGCGGGCGGAAAACGGCGCGGCCGAAATTTTAAATATGTATGTTAAGCCTTATAAATTTAATTCCCTGTCGGAGCCGGACCCGACGCGCCCGCGCACGCTGCTTTTAAATAAACGCGAAATTCGCAAACTGCATGCCGGCGCGCAAATCAAGGGCCAAACGCTGGTGCCGCTGGAGATTTATTTTAAGCGGGGCTGGGCCAAGGTAAAAATCGCTTTGGCCAAGGGCAAACATTTGTACGACAAACGCGAAAGCCTGAAGAAAAAAGACTTAAACCGTGAAATGGAAAAAGGATTTAAAAATTCCATTCGTTTTTAATGCCTGCGGAGGAAATATGGAAAAAATGATTGCCGATGAAAAAGCCGTTTCGGACATGCTGGACAGCCTGGCGCGCGAAATCGTGCACAAGCATCCCGCCGCCGCGTCGTACTGCCTGGTGGGCATCAAAACGCGCGGGGCGCATATTGCCCGCCGTCTGCAGCGGCGTATTGCGGATTTGACCGGTGATACGCCCGCGCTGGGGGAGCTGGATATTTCTTTTTATCGGGACGATTTGACGCTGGTGGCGCAGGACCCGCGTTTAAACAGTGCCGGCGCAGGCGTGGATTTTAACGGCAAAACCGTTATTTTAGCCGATGACGTGCTTTATTCCGGCCGTACGGTGCTGTGCGCGTTAAACGCGCTGGCCGCCGCCGGCCGCGCGGCGAAGGTGGAATTTTTGACGCTGGTGGACCGCGGGCATCACTGTCTGCCCGTCTGCGCCGATTTTACCGGCCGCACCGTGCCGACGGACAAAGACGATATTATTCATGTGCATTTAAAAGAAAAAGACGGCGATGACTGCATCATGCACAACATCGGCGGCCAGCGCGCGCGGTAAAGGCGTTTGGGCGTAAAATATGTTGGCCCGCGCGGCAAATTTTCCGACGGAAAAATGAAATTCTTGCAAAACGCGGCGCAATTTTCTACAATATATCTTGTGATGGGCGGGTGGCGGAATGGCAGACGCGCACGGCTCAGGACCGTGTGGACGAAAGTCCTTAAGGGTTCAACTCCCTTTCCGCCCATTCTTTTCTTAGGTCTGCGGCATGAAAAAGTATGACTACTACCGACCCTCGGCTTCCTCGTTAGGCCGAAAGAAAAAAAACCGCCGGACCTCCGCCGTTTCCTTTCTTAAACCGTTTGTTTTCTTTCTAGTTTTTGTGTCTTTGTGTTTTGCCGCGTATTTCGGTGCGTCCAAAGCGTATAAGGCGTTTTCTGCGTCGCGGCTGGGGCATTGGCAGGCGGAAGAAGCCGCGGTGTCCGGCGCGGACGGCGTACTGGCTAAAGAATTGCAGGCGGCCGCGGACAAACAGCTTCATAAAGATTTTTCCGTTTCCGACGCGGTGGCTTTTCAGGCCCAATTATCCAAAAAATATCCGCAGCTGCGTGACGTGTCCGTCAAGCGCGGCCTGCTTTCCGGCAAATTAAAAGTATCCGTCAAACGCCGCGAACCGGTGGCCAAATTTATTTTGCCCGACGGATCCGTACGCTTTGTGGACCAGGACAGCACCGTCTATGCAGACCCCAACCCCGATCCGCTGCTTACCGTGCCTTTTGTGGAATTGGAAGGCTCCGTGCCGGATAAACTGGGCGGGGAATTTGTGGATTTGGTGCAAAGTGCGCTGAAACTGAAAAAACAGCTGGATTTTGCGTTTTTGCGTTTTAATACGGATAAAAACACCGTGCGGCTGTATTTGCCCGATGACACGGTCATTGATTTCGGCCAGGCCCGCGATTTGCGCGCCAAAGCCGCCCGCGCCGCCCAGATAGAAGCCGTGGCCGCGGAAAAAGGTTTGCCGGCGCCGCATGAGCTGGATTTTACGTATTTTGACAACGGAAAAGTTTTTTTAAGACAGACGGGCCATTAATTTTTATAATATACATAACAAGCTTTTTATCAGCAGGTGACTTATGGCGAAAACAAACATTATCGCGGGACTGGACGTAGGCAGCGGAAAGCTGACGGCCGTCGCCGCGGCGCACGATTTTGAAACCAATACCTTACAAATTCTGGCCGGCCGCAGCGTGCCCTGCAAAGGGGTGCGCGGGGGGGTGGTGTCCGACATCCGCGAAACGTCGGCCGCCGTGACCCACCTGTTGGGCGGCATAGAGCGGGAACTGAATAAAGACATCGGCAGCCTGTTTGTCGGGGTGCGCGGCGCTCATTTGGAGTCCTTTTGCAATCACGGTACATATAACATTTCCCGCATGGATAAAGAAATCACGCAGTCTGATATGGAACTGGCCGTGGAAAACGCCAAGGCCATGCCGATTAAGAACGACAATGAAATCGTCAATGTGATTACCCAGGGGTTTTCCATAGACAAGCTGCGCGGCATTAACAACCCCGAGGGCATGGAAGGCTCTTTGCTGGAAGTGGACGTGCATATTACGACGGGTTCTTCCACGCATTTAAACAATTTGGCCAAGGCCATTCAGCGCCCCGGGTATAAAATAGACGGCACGTTTTACGGCCTGGTGCCGCTGGCGGACTGCGTGCTGACCCAGGAAGAAAAAGACATCGGCGCCATGATTATAGATTTGGGCGGGGAAACCATGTCCGTCGGCATTTACATTGACGGCATTTTAAAGTTTTCCCGCGATATTCCCTACGGCTGTGATTTGATTACCAGCGATCTTTCCCGCGTGCTGCATACCAGCCGCCAGAACGCGCGCGAAATCAAGGAAAAATACGGCGTAGCCTTCCCGACGTTTTTGGACGAGGAAGGCGAAGTGCCCGTGCCGTCTTTGGACGGGCGCAGCAGCCATAACATTAAAAAAAGCTATATTTTGGATATTATCCAGCCGCGTGTGGAAGAATTGTTTGAGCAAATCCAGCACTGCGTGGCCACGTCCGGTTACAAAAATTTCCCCGTCGTGGGCGTGCTGACCGGCGGCGGCAGCCAAATGCCCGGCATGACCGATCAGGCCGTCAATATCCTGGGCCTGAAAGAGGTGCGCCGCGGCGTGGTACAGCGCGATCTGGTAACCAGTGACGACGACTTTTTTGACCCCGTTTACAGCACGGCCATGGCGCTGGCGGTGTATGCGTCTGACAATGCGGGTTATGACGATTATGCGCGGGATTCCTACAACAAGGGCGGTTCCGTGTTCGGCAAGCTGGGCCGCATGATAAAAGGGCTGGATATTTTCGGCGGTTGAGACGGACGGAGAGCGTATGAGCGATTTATTTGTTCCGGCCGATTTGTTTGAAACCAAAAAGGCCAAAATTAAAGTCATCGGCGTGGGCGGAGGCGGCGGCAACGCCATTAACCACATGGTTAACTCCGGCCTCAAAGACATAGATTTTATTGCCGTCAATACCGACGCGCAGGATTTGCGCCGCAACAAAGCCCCGTACCTGGTGCAGGTGGGGGAGAAAATTACCAAAGGGCTGGGCGTCGGGGGCGACCCCGAAAAAGGCCGCCGCGCCGCCGAAGAGTCCAAAGAAAAACTAAAACTTATTATCGGACAAACCGATTTGCTGTTTATCACCGCCGGTATGGGCGGCGGCACCGGCACGGGCGTGGCGCCGTATCTGGCCAAGCTGGCCAAAGAACTGTACGGGGACGATTTGCTGGTAATCGGCGTGGTGACCCGCCCGTTTAACTTTGAAGGATATGTGCGCGAAAAACAGGCCGACGAAGGCATTAAAGAAATGCAGAAGTATGTGGACTCCATGATTATCGTGCCCAACGAAAAACTTTTTGCCAATATTGACCCCGAAACCTCGTCGCGCGATGCGTTTAAAATGGTGGATGAAGTGCTGTTGCAGGCCGTGAAAGGAATTGCCGAGGTGATTACCAAGCCCGGCGAAGTAAATATTGATTTTAACGATATCCGCAAAGTGATGTGCCATTCGCACAAGTCCCTTATCGGCATCGGCGAAGCCAGCGGCCCGGGGCGTCATTTGGCGGCGGTGAAAAAAGCCATTTCTTCGCCGCTGTTGGAAAATGCCGACATTCGCGGCGCCAAAGGTTTTATCGTGCATTTTCTGGCCGACGAAAACCTGACGCTGATGGAACAGGGGGAAGTGATGAACCTGATCCGCCAGTACGCCAGCAACGATTCCATTGTGATGTTCGGCCATTCGTATGATTCCTCGCTGAAAGGGACGTTTAAAGTCACGGTAATCGCCACCGGTTTCAGCCCCGAAAAAGCCACCATGTTTGACGCGCGCCGCCCGCTGGAAACGCCCGCGGCGGCCGAAAAATACGATTTGAAAAAAAATGTGTTCGCCACGTTTGACGAACCCAAGACGCCGCAGAAAGAAGAGGACGATATGCTTATCCCCGCGTTTCTGCGCCGCAAAAAGACGACCAAAACCCGTTAAAGGAGAAAGTGTATGGCGGTAGGACTGCAAAGTTTGCTCAGAACCGTAGTGGACAATAAAGCCAGCGGTTTGCATATCCGCGGCAATTCCAACGCGTATGTGCGTTTGAACGGGAAAATCAAGCCCATTGACGATTCTTTTATCCCCAACGAAGAAGCCAAAAAAATGGCCTATGCGTGCATGGGCGAGCGCGAACGCAAAATTTTTGAGCAGTACAGCACGGTGGACTTTTCTTTGGACGCCAAGTCTTACGGACGTTTTCGTTTTAACGTGTTCCGCCAGTCGGGCAAAATCGCCATGGCCATACGCCATATCCCGCTGAAAATTCCTTCTTTTAAAGAACTGAACCTGCCCGAAGACACGCTTAAAAAAATCGCCGACAACCGCCGCGGCCTGATTATTGTAACGGGTATGACCGGCTCGGGCAAAACCTCCACGCTGGCGGCCATGCTGGACTATATCAACCGCAGCCGCAACGGGCATATTTTAACCATAGAAGACCCTGTAGAGTTCGTGCATACGGAAAACCAGTGCATTATCAGCCAGCTGGAACTGGGGGTGGATACGCCTTCTTATACGGGTGCGCTGCGCGCGGCCATGCGCCAGGACCCCGATATTATCATGATCGGCGAGCTGCGCGACACCGAAGTAATGAAAGCCGCCATTTCCGCGGCGGAAACGGGGCAGCTGGTGCTGTCCACCATGCACACCGTAAACGTCGCGCAGACGCTGGCGCGTCTGACGGAGGCTTTCCCCATTGAACAGCACCAACAGGTGCGTTTGCAGCTTTCCGAACTCGTGCGCGGCATTGTCTGCCAGCGTTTGCTGCCCACCATCAGACCGGGTATGATGCCCGCCTTGGAAATCATGGTCAGCACGCCGCAGGTGCGCAAACTGATTTTGGAAAACCGCTCCAGCGATTTGGTCAAAGCGCTGCAAACCGGCGAATATTACGGCATGAATACCTTTGACCAGTCCCTGGCCGCCTTGTATAAGAGCCAAAAGGTGGATATGGAACAGGTTATGGCGGCCGCTTCCAGCCCCGACGCACTGATGATGGCCATTCGCGGCGTGACGGACAGCCTGGAGGACGCGTGAGCCGGCCAAACGGGCCCGTGGTGGCCATAGACGGCACCGCCGGTACGGGTAAATCCACCGTCGGGCGGGCGGCCGCGCAGCGGCTGGGCTACGGCTTTTTAAGCACGGGCGGACTGTACCGCGCGTTGGCTTATAAAGTTTTTCAGGACCATATCAATCCCGCCGATGATGCGGCTGTGCTGGCCGCGGCCCAAAGCCTGGCGTTTCGGTTTGAACGCCAGCCGGATGCTACGCTTAAAATGTTTGTGGACGGCGAATATTTGGGCGATAAATTAAATTTGGACGAAGTGGGCCAGACCGCCAGCAAAGTTTCCACGCACGCCGCCGCGCGTGCGGTGCTGACGGAAAAAATGCGTCAGGCGGGCCGGGACGGCGGCATTATACTGGAAGGGCGCGATATCGGCACCGTGGTTTTTCCGGACGCGGAAGTAAAAATTTATTTAACCGCCGCGCCGGAGGTACGCGCCGACCGCCGCGTCAAACAGCTGCTGGCCCAGGGCGCGCCGGCCGATTACGGGCATATTTTGGCCTCCATTAAAGAGCGTGATTTGCGCGACAGCACCCGCGCCGCCTCGCCGCTGAAGCCCGCGCCGGACGCGGTGCAAATAGATACTTCGGACATGAACCGCGACCAGGTGATAGACGCCGTCGTAAAGGAAATCAACAAGTATGCTGCTTAATTTGGTAAAATTTAGTGCAAGGGTGTTCTTTAAAACGTTTTATGATTTCAAGGCGGACGGTTTGGAAAATATTCCTAAAACCGGCGCCTTAATTATTGCGGGCAACCACTTGTCCAACGCCGATCCGCCGGCCATAGGGGCCTTTGCCGGCCTGGTGCGCGATTCGCGTTTTATGGCCAAAAAAGAGCTTTTTTCCGTGCCTGTGTTGGGCTGGTTTTTCCGGCGTTGCGGCTATATTTCCGTAGACCGCAAACGCGCCATAGGCGACTACGGCGCGCTGGAGGGAGCCATAGAAGCGTTACAGCGCGGGGAAAGCATTGTGATGTTCCCCGAAGGGACGCGCTCTAAAACCGGCCGGCCGCAGAAACCCAAAAGCGGCGTGGGGTTGCTGGTGTATAAAACGGGTGCGCCCGTTTTGCCCGTGAAAGTGGAAGGAACATTCGGCTGGCCGTGGGTGCGCAAAATCCGCGTGAAATTCGGCAAGCCGTTCACCCTGCAAAAGGATCCCGCTTTGGATCACAAAGCGCAGTATAAACAATTTGCCAATGAAATAATGGACAAAATAAATTCAATTACTATCTAAACGGAGGTAACGCGCCCGGGCCCGACGGGGCGGGGCGCAAATAAGGACTTATGACGACGACTAACGAAGAAATTAAACAAAACGAAGAAACAACCAATGAGCCCGAAATGACCATGGACGAGTTGATTGCGCAACAAGAGTCTTTATCGGAACATCTCAACAAACGTGAAATTGTGGAAGTGACCGTCGTACAAATTACGGGGGATTATATTTTGGTGGATACCGGCGCGAAAAAAGAAGGCGCCATCGCCGTAAGCGAATTTGACGGTAAAACCCTGCCCGCCGTGGGCGAAAAAGTCTCCGCCGTGCTGGTCAAACGCGGCAATGACGAAAGACATTCCATTTTATCCCATAAAAAAGCGCTGGAAATGCAGGGCTGGGACATCTGCAAACAGGCGTATGAAAACAAAGAACGCGTCAAAGGCGTCATTCTGCAAACCGTCAAAGGCGGTTATATTGTGGAAGTGTTCGGCGTGAGCGGGTTTATGCCGCTGTCCCTGTCTGAACTGCATACCGCGTACAAACATTATCTGCCCGTCGGCGCGAAAATTAAAGCGATGATTGTGGAGTTTTCCAAAGAAAAACAAAAACTCATCATTTCGCGCAAACAGGTGCTGGAAGAGGACGAAGCCGTCCGCCGCACCGAAGTGTTGGGCCAGATTAAAGAAGGCGACGTCCTGCGCGTCGTGGTGGCCAAGGTGGACAAAGACCGCCTGTTCCTGCGCTTCCACGGCATTGAAGGCGTGGTAAATTTGGAAAATATCGCCTGGAAAGAACCCGAAGCCGCTTTGGCCAACTACCGCCGCGGCCAGCGCCTCAAAGCCAAATTGCTGAAACTGGACAAAGAAACGCCGCGTTTGGAATTTGGCCTCAAACAGCTGTTCTTAAATCCGGCCGACGCGTTGAAACGCCGCTATCCGTATAAGAGCTCCGTCAAGGCGACGATTACCAAGGTGGACCCCGAAAACGGCGTGGAATGCACCATCGGCAAAAACAACACCAAAGGTTTTATCAGCCCCTTTGAAATGGGACGTGATTTTACCGCCCAGGCGGGGGATGTGATTTCCGCTTTGGTGGTGGGGGTGGACCCCGAAACCTTCACGGTCAACCTCTCCGTTAAGAAATACGACCAGGTGCAGAACCGCAAAGTCGTCGCGCAGTACCTCAAACAGGCGCCGCGTCCGACGCTGGGCCAGCTGCTGGAAGATTCTTTCAAAACGGAAGAAGACGAAACCGAAGAAAAATAGTTTAGAGCGTAATTGGAAGCCCCGCGCAAGCGGGGCTTTTTTATTGCCTTCCTTTCCCGTGCGCAATAGATTAAAAATGCTGACATTTGGAGCAAAGGAGAATTTGCACGAGGTCTTTATGGGCCGAACAAAAGATTTGATGAGATTTAAAACTGCTATAATTTTATCATGCCCGAAGAGAAACTGCTGCTTTTGTCCTGCTGTGCCCCTTGTTCCTGCGGCGTAATCCAAAAATTAGCCGCCCAGGGACGGAAATTTACGGTATTATTTTATAACCCCAATATTGACGGCGAAACGGAATACCAAAAGCGTTTGGCCGAGAATAAACGCGTTTGCGCGCGTTTTGGCGTGCCGTTTGCGCAGCTGCCGTATGAGCCGCAAGTCTGGCGTCAGGCCGTAAAAGGCCTGGAAGGGGAGCCGGAGCGCGGCAAGCGCTGCAGCGTGTGTTTTGAGCTGCGCCTGCGGCGTGCGGCGCGTTATGCCAAAGAACACGGCTTTACGGCGTTTTCTTCGGTGCTGGGCATATCCCGCCACAAAGATTTGGATCAAGTCAATGCCGCGGCGCAGCAGGCGGCGCAACAGGAGGATATACCCTACGACCTGACCAACTGGCGCAAAGGCGGCACGGAGCAGCTGCGCAGTGCGCTGATAAAGGAAATGCAAATTTACAACCAAACTTATTGCGGCTGTGTATACAGCCGCCGGACGGTGAAAGATGAAAAAAGCGCTTGATGTGTTTTATGTAATCTTGGCGGTAATCGGCGGGCTGTGGCTGTCGGTGCAGGTGCTTTTGTGGGGGCTGCTGCCGTGGCAGCCCGTGCAGGACTTTTTGCAGAAAGAAATATCCAAATCCGCCGGACGGCCCGTGCAAATAGATCATATTTCGGCGCGTCTGACGGGCCTGGATTTGCGCGGGGTGGCTGTGGCGTCCTCTGCCAAGCAGACACAGCAGGGCGAACTGATCCGCGCCGAACGCGTCCTTCTGCGCTGGAGCTTGTGGCAGCTGCTGAAAGGCAAAATTTTGGTCTATGCCGTTATTATAAACGGGCTGGACGTGCATGTTATCCGTTATGCGGACGGCACTTTTAATTTTGACGGATTATTTGGCGCGGGGAACAAAACCGCCGAGCCTGCCACAGCGGAGAATAGCCAATCTTTCAGTCTGGATTTGAATGTGCGCCAGCTTCGGCTGATAGACGGACATATTTTGTTTACCGATGATCAAATGAACCAATCGGCGGAAGTAGACGGGCTGTTCTTTTCCGCGCGCAATTTCGGTTTTGACGGCGCTTTCCCCGTCAGCGTGAATGCGTCCGTTACTTATAACGGCCGCGGCTGGCCCGAACAAAAAGCGGACTTGGGCTTGACCGTCTGGCCGGATTTGAAGAATTTGGATTTTGCCGCCGCGTCCGTTAAAATCAGGCGGCTGGTCCTGCGGCATACAGGCGGCGTATTTGTGCTGGAAGGAGGTGTGAAAAATTTTGAAAATCCGTCCGTTTCTTTGCAGTTAAACGGGCAGGATATCTCGGATACGCTGCTGCGTTTTGCCGTGCCGGACGTGCCGTCTTTTGAAGCGGCGCAGACGCAGCTGTCCGTAAAAGCGTCGGCGGATTTGTCCGCGCGGCGGGCGGAGATTGCGTCGTTGGAAACGCAAATAAATTCCGCCGTGGTGTATTCTTCCGGCCCCGCTTCCGCACCCGTTATTACCCTGCCGGAGGCCTCCGTTTACCTGGCCGCGTCGGCGGACTGGGGGAAAAACAGGGCGCAAATTTCCTCTTTTACCGCGCAGGGGCTGAACTCTTTTGTCTCATCGTCCGGCACCGTCAGCTGGGCGCCGGAATTGGATTTTAATCTGTCCGGCGCGTTTAAAGCGGATTTGCAGGCCGCGGGGGAGGCCGTATCCCCGCTGAAGGCGTACCGCCCGCTCGGTGTGGTCAGCGGTACGGCGCAGGGTACGCCGTCCACCGCGTCGGCTGACGTGACGCTGGAGGCGGTAGGCGCGGCCGTACCGTATGCGGGCACCCTGTCGGATTTTACTATGCGCGCCGTATTAACGGATTTGAAAGATTTGCAGATACCCGCTTTTTCGGGCAAGTTAAACGGCGGGGATTTTGACGGCAGACTGTCCGCGGCTTATAACGGAAGAATCATAGACGCCGATGTAGCGTTCCATGCCGCGCGCCTGGCTTTGCCCGCGGCGGAGACGGCCGCTTCTGCGCAGACGGCGGAACGGGAACCGGCCCCCGTGCAGGATACCACAAGCGGCGACGCTTCCTCTTTTGTACTGCCGCCCGTGAATTTAAAGGCCAAAGCGGATATAGACTCGCTGGACGCGCCGTATATTTGGGGCAATGATATTCATTTTGCCGCGGATTTGCAGGGGCTGACCATGACGCTGGACCAGGCCCACGGAGAGCTGGCTTTGGAAACGGGCAAAGGCGAAATTAAAGATTTAAACAAACTGACCAATGCCAATATACTGACCAGAGTGATGTTCGGTTCGTTAAGCGCCGTCAGCAAGGTGATTAACAGCTTAAACGTGTTTGCCGTGCTCAACGGGCTGGGCAGCGGGGTGGTGTCCGCCATGTCGGGCAAAGAGGACAAGCCGGCCGATATGGTGGTGCAGACCGTCAAGGACGAAAACGGCAACGACGTACAAATTATGGTGCCTTATACGGACCAGAAAGTGGACGGGCGGCTGGCGTTTGAGCTTTTCTCCACGGACATGACGTTTACCAACGGGGAAGCGGAAATTCAAAAGGGGTCTTTTGTGTCTGACCTGATGTCTTTTAATTTAACGGGCGATATGAATTTTAAAACGCAGACGCTGGACCTGAAAGTCAACGCCGCGCCCGGGCGGCATTATGAAGACGGTATCATGCCGCTGACGCTGACGGTGGGCGGCACGCTGGAGGAGCCCAAGGGCAGCATGAGCATGACGTCGTCGGTGACGTCGCTGGTGACGCAGGGCGTGGGAAATAACTTTGTCAGCCGCAGCGTCAAAAAAACGTTAGGCGGTTTTTTCGGTTTGTTTAAAAAGAAGGACAAAGAGGAAGAAGCGTCGCCCGCCGATACGCAGGCCGATGTGACGGCGGAGGAGGAAACGGCGGCCCCGCCTCAAAGCCAAGAAATGAGCGAAGCCGTTCAGCCCCTGCCGGAAACGGAAAAAACGGCGGAAGCCGGCCGGCCCGCGCCTGATGAAACAACCGCCGATGTTCTCCCTGATACACAAACGGCCGCGCAGAAATAACTTACAATGCGGAGCGGCAAAGCGGACGGGATGCTGAGTAAAAACTTCTCAGCATGACGGTTTTATATAAGTAAATCATAAAATAAAGGTCATCCTGAGGGGTTGTAACTCAGGATATCCTCCTTGCTTGTCTTTGTTTTTTATGCCGTTTCCGCACGGTAACTCCTACACCTAAACAAAAACAAATCCCGCTTTTGGTGCCCCTTGTTTGATTGTGCCGTTTGCTTGGGCAAAACGGTACCCCCTTGACTCGTTTTTTTTTTTTGATACATTTTTTGAAGCGGGCCGGAAAAGGTTTTTAAAAACCTCCTACAGTTGCCTTTGCCGGCCCGCACAAAGGGTTTTGCAGACCCGAGGAGATTAACATGAAAAATAATAAAAAAGGCTTCACCCTGATTGAGTTGCTGGTCGTGGTGCTCATTCTGGGTATCTTGGCCGCGATGGCCATGCCGCAGTATTTCAAAGCGGTGGAACGCAGCCGCATGTCGGAAGCGGTGAGCCTGCTGAGCAGCATTGCCGGTGCGCAGCAGAGAAAATACCTGCAGATCAACAGTTATGCATCTAACTATAAAGGGTTGGACGTTGCTCCCGAAGGTGCAACCGGTGCCGACTATTTCACGAAAGGCGGTGATGACACCACGCCAGGAAATGGTTTTAAAATTTCCCTTTCTGGTACCAGTTATGGGGCTGGAAAGGCTACTGCTGTTCGTGTAGGACCGAATGCATTGACGTATAATTATACTTTGCAGCGTTTTTACAACAGTGACAAAATTATGTGTCAAGGAGATGATGAAAACGGTGCTGCTTTGTGCGCAGATTTCTGCGGCAAAGATTCTATGGCCGTTGATACATGCTGCACCAATGCCGGAGGCGATTGCACTTTGGATACGAATCCGGACACAGTTACTCCGCAACCCTGATGTTCTTTTTAACAACAACCCCCGCTCCAAAGAGCGGGGGTTTTCTTTTCATAGGTTTAGTGTACGCCGTGCATCCATTTTTTGATACCCTTCATACTCATTAGCAGTATGCCGGACACCAAAAGCGGCACCACCACCAGCCACAGGAAAAACTGCACATTGCTGATTTTCTGGAAGTAGCCCGAATACACGCCGGCCAGTTTGTTGGCCGCCGCATTGGACAGGAACCACACGCCCATTAACAGCGACACATAACGCGCCGGAGCCAGCTTGGTCACCATGCTTTTGCCCACCGGTGAAATGCACAGCTCGCCGAATGTGTGGAACAAATAGGTAAACGCCAGATAAAACAGGCTGATTTTGGCATTGCCTATCAGCGCAAACGCACCCAGCAGCATGACCGCAAAACCCGCCGCCAGCAGCCACAAAGACACCACAAATTTGGCGGGGGTGGAAGGCTCTTTGCCTTTTTTGGCCAGATTAATCCACAGCTTGGAAAACAGCGGCGCAAAAATGACGATGTAGAGCGGGTTTAAAGACTGAAACCAGTTGGCCGGTATTTCCCAGTTCCAGCTGCCCAGCGTGATGACGCGGTTGGTGTATTCATAGGCAAACAAATTCAGCGCCGCGCCCGCCTGTTCAAAGGCCGCCCAGAAGAAAATGGTGAAAAACGCCATAATGGCAATCACCGCGATTTTGTGTTTTTCTTCCGTCGTCAGCGGGGCCTGGCTTTTGGTTTCGGGCTGTTTACGCATTTTCATGTAAGCCGCATATCCCAGCACCAGCGCCGCGCCGCAAATCCAGGCGGCCGTGTGGCAGCCTTTCATATACAGCGCAATCACGCACGCGCCCAAAAAGACGGCCCACAGGGCGGAGTCTTTGTAAAAGACGGGTTTTTCCGCCGGAGGCAGCCCTTTGCCCGCCAGGTATTTTTTCTGGCCGAAAAGGAAGGTGCCCAGCCCGATCAGCATGCCGATACCCGCTATCCAAAACGCCGCTTTATAATTGTTTTGCGCGGCAAAATAGCCTACGGCCAGCGGGCCGAAAAACGCGCCGATGTTGACGCTCATGTAGAAAATGGTAAATCCGCCGTCGCGGCGCGGGTCGTCTTTTTCGTACAGCTGCCCGACGATGGCCGTCACGTTGGGCTTAAAAAACCCGTTGCCCAAAATCAGCAGCCCCATGGCCAGCTGCAGCATGCCCATGGTGGGCACGCTCATAACAAACATGCCTGAAGCGATGAGTAGCGAGCCCAAAATAATGGACCAGCGCTGCCCCAGGTATCTGTCCGCCAGGAACCCGCCCAACAGCGTGGACAGATACACCAGGCTGGTAAACGTGCCGTATATGTTGGCGGCGCCGGTTTTGTCCATCTGCAGCAGATAGACCATGTACAAAATTAAAATACTGCGCATGGCGTAATAGCTGAAGCGTTCCCACATTTCCGTCAGAAACACCAGCCACAGCGCCACGGGTTGTTTGTCTTGTATGACTTGGTTTTGGCTCATGTCGCCTCCCTGTGCAAAGATAGTACACTGTACTAAATTTTGCGCTGTTCGTCGCGCAAAATTACGGGAGGGGAAAAAGAAGGCCCCCTTTTCGGGGGCCTGTGTCATTTGACCAGAATGTCTTTGCCGACGGCGGACTGCAGTTTGATTTTATCCACCGTTTCATAATGGTATGGATAAAGCACTTTGGGTTTTAAGCGCTTGGCCGCGTCTACAAACATTTCGTCGGTCATGGTGTAGGGCAGGTTCTTGGGCAGGAAAGCTACGTCCACACCGGCAATGTCGGCCATTTCGGGGATGTTTTCCGTATCACCGCCCAAATACAGGCGGAAATCTCCGAAGTGCAGCACATAGCCGTTGCCCCAGCCTTTCGGGTGCCAAAACTTGCCGTTGGGCTGTTTGTGCACCAGGTTGTAGGCGGGCACCGCGTCAATTTGCACGCCCTGCCAGGTCTGGCTTTCTCCGTTGGACAGAGCCGAAGTACCCTGCGGCAAGTCTTTGGCCGCCGTGGGGGAGGCGATAAAAGCCGTGCCTTCTTTTTGGGTTTCTTTCCAGGCTTTGGCGTCCAAATGATCATAATGGTCGTGGGTGATTAAGACCAGATCTGCCTTGGGCAGTGCGGCGTAATCGGCCACGGACGAATAAGGGTCAACCTGAATAATTTTGCCGTTCCAGGTAATTTGCACCGAGCCGTGCCCCAGCGGCAGCACGTACACATCTCCGGCAGAAGTTTTATATAGGTCTCCTTGCGGGTTTTGCATAGCACAGCCTCCTAAAATCAACAGTCCCGCCCACAGCAGGGCCAGTTTTCTCATGCGTATCTCCCTATTTAATAATACTGTGTACCAGCTTGTACGGTTTGGGCTTGGCGGCCGTAATTTTGACGGCTTGGCCGAATAATTCCGCCCCCGCTTTTAAGCGTTTGGGGTCGGAGGCGTACAAGGTGGCGATAACGTCGCCTTTTTTCACGGCGTCGCCGGCTTTTTTATGCAGCCAAATGCCCGCGCCGAAGTCTATTTCGTCTTCCATGCGGTCGCGGCCCGCGCCCAGCAGTACGCCCGCGCGTCCGGTCAGTTTGGCGTCAATAAATCCGACATATCCCTTTTTGTCAGCTTTGAATTCAAAGGACAGTTTGGCGTTTTTAAGGTATTTCTCCGGCTCGTCGGCTACTCTGGGATTGCCTCCCTGCCATTTAATCATATCGCGGAATTTATGCAAAGCACTACCGTTGGAAATATATTCTTCCAGCAATTTGCGGGCTTTGTCCAAATTCTTTTCGCGCCCACTGATGACCAACATATGCGCGCCCGTTTCTATGACGGCCTCGTAAAAGTCCGGCGCCAGATTTTTGTCGCCTTTTAAAATTTGTATGGTCTGGTACATTTCATTGGCGTTGCCCACGGCGCGGCCCAGCGGCTGGTCCATATAGGTAATCAGCGCGCGGCAGTTCAGCCCCAGCAGTTTGGCGGTGGAAACGAGCATTTGGGCCAGCTTTTTGCTGTCGGGCAGTTTCTGCATAAACGCACCGGAGCCGTATTTGACGTCCATCAGCAGGCTGTCCACCCCTTCGGCGTATTTTTTGGACAGAATGCTGGCCACAATCAGCGGGCGGCTTTCCACGGTGCCCGTGGCGTCGCGCAGGGCGTAGAGTTTGCGGTCGGCGGGGGCCAGGTCTTTGGTCTGGCCGAACATGCACACGCCGAGCTTTTGGATTTGGCGGTGAATGAGTTTGGCGGGAATGCGTATTTCAAAATTTTTAATGGATTCCAACTTGTCCAGCGTGCCGCCCGTGTGCCCCAGCCCGCGGCCG
>DWVB01000013.1 GCA_019120455.1 Candidatus Avelusimicrobium excrementipullorum | reverse complement strand
TTGGCGGTGGTGGCCGTGCCTTTAAAACGCGCCTGCTGCCGCTGCCGCGCGGCGATGACGCGCGCGCGGATTTGGGCGGACGTTTCGCCCTCGGCCGTTTTATTCCAGTCCCCGTAGGTGACGGGATTGAGCTGGACGGTCAAATCAATGCGGTCCAAAAGCGGGCCCGAAATTTTGGAGCGGTAGCGGTTAATCTGTACCGGCGTGCAGGTGCAGGCCTTGTGCGGGTCCCCCAGGTGCCCACAGGGACAGGGATTCATCGCGGCCAGCAACATAAAACGCGCCGGATAGGTAACGGTTTCTTTGGCGCGTGAAATGGTGACCCGTCCGTTTTCCAGCGGCTGGCGCAAAACCTCCAGCGTAGTGCGGGAAAACTCGGCAAATTCGTCTAAAAACAGCACCCCGTTGTGCGCCAGGGACACTTCCCCGGGGCGCGGGTTGGTGCCGCCGCCGATCAGCGCCACGTCGGAAATGGTGTGGTGCGGGTCGCGGAACGGTCTTTGGGTCAGGCGTTTGGAAGTTTTGCCGATTAGATTACATACGGAATAAATTTTGGTAATTTCCAGCGCTTCTTCATCGGACAAAGGCGGCAGAATGTACGGGAAACGCTTGGCCAGCATGCTTTTGCCCGTACCCGGCAGGCCGATCATAAGTACATTGTGTCCGCCCGCGGCGGCTATTTCCAGCGCGCGTTTGGCCACGGCCTGGCCTTTTACGTCCGAAAAATCCAGCGGGATTTCGGCCTCGTCCTGCGCCGGAGGGACATAGGCAATCTGCACGGATTCGTCAGGCTGTTTGCCTTCCAGCCAGTCCGCCAAATCGCGCAGGGTGCGCGGGGTAACAAAGGGCACGCCGGAGGCGCGGCCTTCCAGCAGATTGTCCGGCGCAATAACGGCAGTATAATTTTTATCTTTGACGGAAATCAGCATGGGCAGTACACCCGCACACGGGCGCAGGGTGCCGTCCAGGGCCAGTTCCCCCAGCAGGATCAGGTTTTGCAATTTTTTGACTGCTGCTTCAGACAACGCGCCTGACGCAGCCAGAATACCTGCGGCAATGGGCAGGTCAAACTGGGTGCCGCTTTTGCGCAGTTCGGCGGGGCTTAAATTGACGGTAATGCGTTTTAACGGGAAATCAAACCCGCTGTTGCGCACGGCGGCCACGACGCGGTCTTTGCTTTCTTTTACTTCCGCGTCCGGCAGGCCCACGACGGACAAGGTGGGCATTCCCGAAGAAATGTCCACCTCAACCGTTACTTCAAAGCCGTCTATGCCCCGCAGGGCGCAGCTGCGGATGTTGGATAGCATATTAAATAAAGTTCAGCACAATCTCCTGCGGCGTAATGCTCATAACCGTAAAGTTCACGTTGTAGCTGCGGATAATTTTGGCGGTCAACTCCTCACCGGAGGAAATATTGGCCGCGATTTCAAAGTAGGCGTCGGAGTTGGTGTATTTGACGAGGTTGAAATCTTCAATTTCGCGCATTTCTTTGAAAATATCCTGCAGTTTTTTCAGCCGTTCAATGCTTTTGACATTTTCCACCACGACGTTAAATTTTTTGGCGGAGTTGATGGCCGCATTGATGGGTTCAATGAGCTGTTTGGCCGCGCTTTCGCAGGCAGCGGAAACGGATTTTTGCGCCGCGATGTTTTCCAGCGGGTCCAGCCCGCTGACCTGGTCGGCCGCTTCGCCCACCACCTGGTAATTGCTGGTGGAAGCCACTTTAATATTGGCGCGCGCGCGGTATGTTTTAAACGGAGAAGTAATGCCCGGCAGCGCCTGCAGGGGGGCGGTGTTGACGTCGGCCATGATGATAAAGCGCGCACCGTCGCGGCGGGCCTGGTCTATGACCGGTGTGGGATTGTCCAGGTTGTTCTGGCTCAAATTGTCCCCGTTGACCAAGGCAAAGGGCTGGTCTTTCAGGGCGCGGTAAATGGCCTGCTTGCAGTCCTGCGTCAGGGAAACATTGTCTCCCACCATTTCGCGCGACGTGACTAAAATGTTGGTCTTTTTGGCAAAGGCGTCGGCTTCGCTTTCTTTGATAATTTCACTGATGTCTTTGACCAGCACCATTACGCGCACGCGGGTATACCACTGGTCCCCTCTGCGGTAGGCCTTTTGCACATAACCGCGGCGGATAAAACCGGCGGATTTGGAAGTGATTTTGTCTTCCACCAGCTGCGCCTGCTCCACGGTGGTGGAGGAAGAAATAAATATACCGGCTACTTTTTCCACGGCGGCGCGCTGGGCGGCCAGTTCGCCTTCTTTTTTCATGGCGGAAATATTGTTCTCGTCATACGGCACGAGGGACTCGGCCACCACATATTCCCCTTCCCCTTTGGGGCCGATATGTATGGCGCGGCAGGCCGAAAAGGCAAACAAACTGACCAAAGCGATAAGCAGCAGTCTTTTCATTTATTTTTTCTCCTGTAAATTCGCCGCGGCGGGGCCGAGTTTTTCGCGCGAAATGCGCATAATGACCGTGCAGCCGCCGTCGTCCAAATATTCGGTGGATACTAACTCCATATCGTTTAAAATACCGCTGGCGGAGGTGTGAATGGTGGAGCCTTCCGACACGGCGTCCACGATTTGCACGTTGCTTTCCAAATTGGCCCCGTAAATAACTTCCGTGGCGCGCTGGTACGCGTGGGCAATGGCGGCCTCACGCGACAGGATACGCCGCTGGGAATCGGTCTGGTGTTTGGGGTTGGCCGCCCCGAAACCGCGCACCCACAGGTAATCGTCATCTACCAGAGTATCGTTAAAAGAAGGAGCAATGGCCCCGTCTTTTACGGCGCTTTTCATATGGCCGGAACAGGCCCCCAGGCAAAATAAAGCAACTAATAAAACAGTCAGTTTTTTCATCTTAACAGCTCCGATAATATTTTCACATACGTGCTGGGAGAACTGACGTCCTCGTAGTTAATGACGCCGCAGCGGATCAGCATAATCTCCAGCATGTGGGTCAGGATATCGTAGAAATTTTCTCTGACCGAAGGATCGCAGGCGGTCACTTCCGGTCCCAGAATGACGGCGCCTTTGAGTTTTTTGTTGTCGCATAAATTGGCTATTTTAAAAGCCGACGAAATAATATTCTCCGTGGAATACGAAGAACGCACCGCCAGCTCCGGCCCGCCGGAAATGCCCAGCTCTTTGGCGCGCTGCTGCAGGGCAAACACCAGCCAGTTCATCATGTTGGAATGATTCTGCGGATAGAAAAATCCGATGCGGCCCCATTCCCCTTTGCCTTCCACGGGGGCGGAAGTCACTTCGTTGGGGTATTTTTGCGCAATCAGGCTGTTTTTGTCTTCTCCTTCCGTGGCCAGCAGCTGGTCAAAAATGGCCGTGGCGGAACGTTTTTCCTGAGATTCATTGGGAAAAATAAGTTTCTCCAACACGCGTACGCGGCGTATGGCGCGCGAAACGGTGCCCAGCGACATATTCGGGTGGCCGAAAAAGCGGCTGATATCCTCATTGGTAATGTCTATGCCGTTGTCGTTAAGCATTTTCTGAATAATGCGCGTGCGTGCGGTGCCCGTGGCGGGCTTTAAATCCGAAATCCAGCCCGAATCCAGGCGGAAATTGAGCAGTTCCTCCAGTTTGGCCAGGCTTTCGGGCGGATATTTGGAGGTAATGACAATTTGTTTTTGCTGTTTGAGAAAATCGTTAAGCAGTTTGGACAAATGGGCTCGGTTCTGCTCGTTAATGGCAATTAAGTGAATGTCGTCAATGAGCAGCGCTTTGACGGAATTGGTAAAGTTCTCAAACTTGTCCATATTGCCTTCCATCACATAGCGCTGTATGCCGCGCGAAAGGCGCACGCCGTTGGTGATGAAAATGTTTTCCTGGCCGTATTTATTGGACAGGGCGTATCCTATGGCATGCAGAAAATGGGTTTTGCCCGTACCGCTGGCTCCGTGCAGCACAAGCGGGTTGTAAAGCTTGCCCGGATTGTCTATGACGGAAATGGCCGTCGCGTGCGCAAAGCGGTTGACGGATATGGTCATGTTTTCCAGCGTATACGTGGGCACCAGGGGCACTTCCAGCGGCCAGTTGTGTTTTTTCAGCTCGGACAGCGGAAGCTCAATGGAGTGGTCAATGGTCCGTGTTTTTTCCAAAAAGGTGCCCGAGGGGCGCCGGCGGCGCAAAATAGTGGTATTGTGTTTTTCTTCCTGGGGAGCCGCAGGCTGCTGGGCCGCGGGAGCGTGCGGCTGCTGCGGCACCGGCGGAACAGCCGGCTGCGGTGTTGGCGGAACCGGTTTAGGCGGTTGAGGCACGGCATTTTGTTCCGGCTGGGCTTTGCGTTTAATGCGTAAAATCGGTTTTTTGTCCCCTTGGTTTTCTGGCATGTTTTTCTCCATTGTAGGCATGGCCGGCGGAACGGGAATGGGCGTCCGCTGGGTTTGTTCTTGTGTGGCCGGAGGCTCCGCAGGGGGCTCTTCGGCGGAATGTTCAGAATGAGGCAGCGTATCGGCCGCGGCGGCTTCCTCATGCTGTACGGTATCGTTTACCTGTGTTTGCGGGGCGGAAACTTCCGGTTCTTGTTGGGGGGTCGGGGTGTCTGTTTCCGGCGGCTGTTGGGGTAAAACGGGTGACGGCGGCAACGTTTGCGCGGCAGCCTCCCGGGGCTGCGCGGGAGACGGGGCGGCCGTTTCGGCATGATCGGTTTTGGGCGGCTCCTGACGCGAAGCGGCCAGCATTTGCTCAAAGGGGTCCATGACTTCCTGGTCGTCGTCATTTATCCGTCCGAAAGAGGATGGCAGCGGCATATAGGCGCGTGTTTTGTCCAGGGCCGGATCTTCCTGCGGCAAAGGCTTTTGTTCTTTGGCTTTGGAAAGCTTTGCTTTAGGCTGTTTGTCCGCGGCCGGAACCTGCGCGTGTTTCATGAAACTTAAATCTTTTTGCGTAATGCGTTCCGTGATGCCTTTGATGTCGTCTAAATCAATAAAACTGGTTTGGTCTTTGATTTTTTGGTCAAAAATATTAAAGGCATTTCCGTCCGTCCCTTCCGCGTCGGGCAGCGGGCGGTCAAGCGGGGCGGCAGGAGCTGTTTGTCCAGTCGTGTTTCCGGCGGGCGCGGCGGGCTTCTGCGGGGCGGAAGCGTCTTTGCCGGCAGCATTTTTGGAAGGAGTCAGCTGCTCCAAGTCCACAAACATATCATATTTGGTTTCGGCCAGGAAAATATCGTCAAGCGACTGGCCCAGCATGGTGCCTTCCATGTCTTTAATAAGCATGTCCCGGTCGCTGATCGGCAACTCCGAATCAGGCGCAGGCGCGGCGGATTTGTCTGTTGCCGCTGCGGGCGCAACCGGATTCAAGCCTTCCGGCAGTTCTTCGGCCGCCACGGCTTGTACTTCCAAATGAAGACTGTGGTCTTTGGCGTCTGCCTGCGGTTCCTGGGCCGATGCAGGCGGTTCGTCTGACCAGGCCTCATCAGATTCCACGGAAGTCAGCATCTCTTCCGCCGGAGTTTCCGTTTCGGCGGGCAAGGGGTGCTCCTGTTTAGTATTTTCCGGCTCCGTCTCCGGCAGGACCGGTGCGTCGGACGACGTGGCAGACTTTTCCGCGGTTTGTTCCAAAGAGACAGAGGTGTCCGCAGCCGGCTCTTCCGGCTTGGCGGGAGGAGTCGGCTCTCCGACAGGGTCGGAACGGTAGCCCGCATTATCTATTTCTTCCAGCGTCTTGGCAATCTGCGGGATTTCTTCTTCCGGCGCGCTTAAATCAATTTCTTTTTGTTCAAATTGGTTTACCGGCGGAGGAGGCGGAGGGGGCATGCGTGAAGGAGCCGCGGAATGGAAAAAACTTTCCGACGGATCCAGCGTAATAAAAGTGGGAAATTCTTTATCTTCTTTGTCTGTGCCCGCGTTAAACAGCGGGTTGCCCAGGGTCCCGCCGGGTACGAATTCATTGACCTTTTTGGCCTGTTCAATGCCTTCGCGCACGGCGACGCGGATTTTTTCCAGCGTGTCCTCGTCCAAGTCGTCCGGCAGCGGAAAACGGTATACATAAGGCGCCATAGCCGGCTGTGCGGGGCGGACATATCCCTGCAGTTTTTTGGCAATCAGGCGTGCGTCATGTTCCGTCCCGTCAATAAGCAGGGCGTATACAAGGGCATTGTCTTTCGGACGGATGCTGGAGATGATATCCCACTGGGTGATCATTTTCCCTCTATGATTTTTACTCCCGCGCTGGCGCCGATGCGCGTGGCGCCCGCGGCGACCATGGCGTCAAAATCTTCCCGCGTGCGTATGCCGCCGGAGGCTTTGACCTGCACCGAGGCGGGCACATGGGCACGCATCAGGCGCACGTCTTCCGCGGTGGCTCCGCCGCCGGTAAATCCGGTGGAAGTTTTGACAAAATCCGCTCCGGCCTTGGCGGCCAGTTCGCAGACCTTGATTTTTTCTTCTTCGGTCAGTACGGAAGTTTCAATAATTACTTTAAGCGTAAAATTTTCTCCGGCGCGGCGCACGGCTTCTATATCATGGAAAACCGTGTCCCAGTCGCCGCTTTTCAGGGCGCCGATGTTGATGACCATGTCTAACTCATCGGCGCCGTTTTGCAAAGCGTCCTTGGCCTCAAATACTTTGGTCTGCGTGGTATTGGCTCCCAAAGGAAAACCGATAACGGTGCAGACTTTGACCCCGCTGCCCTGAAGCTGTTTCTTGCAGAAAGGCACCCAGTACGGGTTGACGCACACGCTGAAAAAGCCGTATTTGCGCGCTTCGTCACACAGCGTTTTTACTGCGGTCCTGTCTGCCTGCGGTTTAAGCAGGGTATGATCAATATATTTGGCCAAGTCCATAGATTTTTCCTTAATTAAAGTTGATGATGCGGGTGAATTTTTCGGCGATTAAAGCCTGTCCGCCCACCAGGGCGCCGTCCACGTCCGCCTGGGCCATAATTTCGTCCACATTGCTGTCTTTGACGCTGCCGCCGTACAGAATGCGGGTGGCGTCTGCAAATTCCTGGCCGTATTTGTTGGTTAAAAACCGGCGTATGGCGGCGTGCACTTCCTGCGCCTGGTCCGGCGTGGCGGTTTTGCCGGTGCCGATGGCCCACACGGGTTCATAAGCGATAATTAAACCTTTTAACTGTTCGGCGGTAAAACCTTTCAGGCCGTTTTCCAGCTGGCCTTCAATGACGGACAGCGTTTCGTTGGCTTCGCGCTGCTGCAGCGTTTCGCCCACACAGAAAATAATGGTCAGACTGTGGCGCAGGGCGGCGGCGACTTTTTTGTTTAAAATTTCGTCCGTATCGCCGAATACGCTGCGGCGTTCGCTGTGGCCCAGAATGGTGTGCGTGGCGCCGGCGTCTTTGGCCTGCACGGGGGAAACCGCGCTGGTAAAAGCGCCTTTATCTTCCCAGTGTACGTCCTGGGCGGCCACTTTAATGGCGCTGCCTTTGGCCAGGCGGGCCACTTCGGCTAAAGAGGTGTAAGAGGGGGCGACGATAATTTCGGCGTTGTTTTTATTGTCTGCTTTTTTCAGCGCTTCCACGAGGGCGGCCGATTCGGCCAGCGTGTTGTGCATTTTCCAGTTTCCGGCAATAATGGGAGTTCTCTTGGTCATTTCTGTTTCCTCTGCAAAAAAATAAAAATCCATCGTCCGGCGATGGGACGACCTATAATAGATAGTATCATAAAAAACCGCCTTTTTAAAGAGGGAAATTTATTTGTTCAAACGCCGTACGAAAATAAAACACATGGGGTGCGGTTTTTTAGGCAGGATTATAAAAAACCCCGCCGGAAGGCGGGGTTTTGTTAAACAGATAAGGCTTACTGTACGCCGTG
>DWVB01000012.1 GCA_019120455.1 Candidatus Avelusimicrobium excrementipullorum | reverse complement strand
TGCTGGGCAGCCAGGACCCGACCCTGCATGCGGAAGTGGACGCCATTCGCACCGCCTGCAAAAAATTAAACAGCTTTGATTTAAAAGACTGCGTAATTTATTCTTCCTGCGAGCCCTGCCCCATGTGCCTGGGCGCTATTTACTGGGCGCGGCCCAAAGCCCTGTTTTTCGCCGCCGACCGTTACACGGCGGCGCGGCACGGCTTTGACGATAAATTTATTTATGACGAAATTGTCCTGCCCGCCGAAAAACGGCATATTCCCACTGTGTGCATCGCATTGGAGGATAATGAAGAGCCGTTTGAAAAATGGGACGCCAAAGAAGATAAAGTTTCTTATTAATCGGATAACCAATAAAAAACGCTCCGCTGCGGCCGGAGCGTTTTTGCATGTTAAAAAGGACTTCTTCCCCTTGCTTTTTCTTTTCCAAGCAAAATATTTGCCGCACATATCTGCGCTTCTTTGGCGGGACTGAAAAGCAGTAGCCGCGCCGTCAGCGAAGGGATATTTTCCGCGCCGAAGGGGCTGCCAAAGCTGATAAACATGCTTTGAGGGTATTGGGCGGCATGGTGCGCCAGCTGCGCCCGCTGCGTATCAGACAAATTAATATGTCCTTTAAAAGCCTTGTAATTGGAAAATGAAACCGCCGCCAGCGCGTCGGCCGTTTCTCCGGCTTTTTTAATATGTATGCCGGCTTCCTTCAGTGTGTTGAGAAAATCCTGCGCGGCAAAATTTTCTTCGTTTCCCAGTTCCATGTAAGCTATGCTTTGACCCTTTTTTAACGCCGGCGGGCGGCCCTGCCACACGGCGCAGGACGCGGCATAGCGCGCATTAAACTCCGCTGCGGAAAAGCCTGTTTTGGGGGCCGCCAGCAGAGAGCGTTCCGCCCGGTCCAGCAGCTGCGCTGAAACGGATACACAGTTTTCCGGCAGGGTTTGTGTTTGCAAAAAATCGGACAGCGCGACGGAATCTTCCGCCGCCAGCAAAATATGCACGCCCGCATGCAAAGCCGCCAGCGCGGCCTGTTTTTCATCGCCCAGCGCTTTCATGCACAAGGCATCGGTAAACACCAGCTTTTCAAAACCCATTTCCCGCTTCAGCAAATCCGTAATAACCGCGCGGGAAAAAGACGCGGGGTGGTCTTTGTCCACGGCTTCAAAAAGCAGGTGTCCGGCCATTACGCTGTCCGCATAGGGCAGGGCCTCACGGAAAGGGATTAATTCATTTTGTTTCAGCTCCCGCAAACTCTGGTGCAGGACGGGCAAAGCCAGGTGCGAATCGGTTTTTGTGCGTCCGTGCCCGGGGAAGTGTTTGATGCTGTTTAATACGCCTCCGTCATGCAGGCCGCGGCATAAAGCCGCGCCCAAACGCCCTGCGGCGTGCGGATCGGCGCCGAAAGAGCGCGTATTGACGATGGGATTTTGCGGCTCGTCACACAAATCCAATACGGGGGCGAACACCCACTCTATGCCCACGCTTTTGGCTTCGCGGGCCAGCGTCAGGCCTTTTTGGTAAGCGGCTTCTTCCGTTCCGTTGGCGCCGACGGCCAGGTTGGACAGCACCCAGTCCGTCCCTTCTATCCAGCGGCCCAGGCCATCCTCATAATCGGCGCACATAAACACATGTTTTAACGGAGAGGCCGCTTTTAAATCCGCAATCAGTTCTCCTACGCTTTCGCGCGTGCCGCCGTATATGCAGAAGCCGCCCGCGCCGCGCCGCGCCATTTCCAGCGCGTCTTCTTTGCGGCTCTTGCCAAACCAAAACCCGGGAAAAATCAGTCTGTTTATATTCATAAAGTAAGGCTCCCCAATATGCCGTTTTTTCGTGCGCCCGTGGCCCGCGCGCAGTGATTTGTTTTGCCCCGCAGCGCCAACCAGGCCATCAGGGCAAAAGCGGCGGCCTCTTTGGCCTGCGGGTCTATGCCCGCCCGGGCGGACGTGATAACAGGCAAACCTGTTAAGCGTTTTAAATTTTCCAGCAGGGTTTTGTTATAAGCGCCGCCGCCGGAGACGATAATTTGCCGGCGCAGCGGCGCGGGCACAAAATTTTCCAGCGCGTCCGCCACGCAGGAAGCGGTAAATAAATTTAAAGTAGCCAGCAAATCCGCCGGATTTTTGATACGGGAAAACCAGCGGTTCAAATAGTTTTCCCCAAACTCATTTTTGTCCAAACTTTTGGGCGGTTTTTGGCGAAAGTATTTTTGGGCCAGCAGTTTTTTGACCAGTGCTTCATCGGCGCGGCCGCGCGCGGCCAGCGCGCCGTTTTTGTCAAAGGGACGGCGGGCAAAACGCACGCAGGCCAGGTCCATCAGCGTATTGGCCGGGCCGCAGTCAAAGCCAAAGGTTTTTACCTTTTTTCCGACAACGGAAATATTGGCGATTCCGCCTAAATTCAGCAAAATTTTTGGCGCACCTTTGCCGAATATATATTCGTCAAAAAACGGAATCAGCGGCGCGCCCTGCCCGCCCAGCGCGATGTCTTTTTCGCGGAAACGGCTGACGATGGGCCGCCCCAGCAGATCCGCCAGGAAAGCGGGCTCCGCTATTTGCAGGGTGTTGGGCACTTTGTCCGCCGGTCCGTGATAGACGGTTTGACCGTGGCAGCCCGCGCAAAGGACATCGGCCGGCTTCCAACCGTTTTGTTTTAAAAACAGTTTTACTTTTTGGGCATACAGCCGGCCCAGTTCAAAATGCAGGGCCGACAGTTCCGGCGCGCGCAAATCTTTGGCGTGCAGCAGGCGGCTGCGCAAAGCGGCGGGATAAACATAATTTTTAAAAGCCAATATTTGAAACGGCTCCGGCCGTATGGCGCAGACGGTCAGCCCGTCGCAGCTGGTGCCGCTCATCAGCCCCAACACCAGGCCCGTTTTTTTATTTTTCACGCAGCGCCTCCGCCAGAAAACCTTTGTGTTTTTTCAGCCGTTTCTCGGCCTGCGCCCGCGTGCAGTTTTTTACATGCATGACAATGGCGGTTTTGACGTTTCGGCCCGATTCCTGCAGCAGTTGTGCCGCCGTTTGCTCGTCAGCCCCCGATACGGCGCGTATCAGGCGCAGGGCGCGGCGCACGAGTTTTTGGTTGGTGGGGCGTACGTCCACCATCAGGTTTTGATATACCTTTCCCGCGCGCGCCATAGCGCCGGTGGTAATGGCGTTTAAGGCCATTTTGGTGGCGCTGCCGGCTTTCATGCGTGTGGAACCGTTTAAGGCTTCCGGCCCCGTGGGCAGGTAAATAAAAATGTCCGCATGGGCGGTATCGGCTTTTTTGTTGCAGGCCATCAGCGCGGTATGGCAGCCGGCTTTTTGGGCCGCTTTCAGCGCACCGAGTACGTACGGCGTAATGCCGCTGGCGGTCAGCCCGATAACAAAGTCTTTTTTGCCCGCCAGACGCAAAATATCTCTGCCGCCCTGTCCGGCGTCGTCTTCGGCGCCTTCTTTGGCGCGGAACATGGCTTCTTTCCCACCGGCGATCAGCCCGATGATTTGTTCCGGCTCCGTGCCGAACGTGGGCACGCATTCGGCCGCTTCCAGCACGCCCAGCCGCCCGCTGGTGCCGGCTCCTATAAAAATAATTTTATGCCCCGCCAGAAAGGTTTTGGCGGCCAAATCAACGGCTTTGGCGATGGCGGGGCCGGCTTTCTGCACGGCGCGGGCGGCGTTAAAATCTTCGGCGTTTATCAGGCGGGCAATCTGCCGCGGGGAAGAAACGTCCAGTTTCTTCGTGCGGGGATTGACGGTTTCGGTGGGAATTAATATTTCTTTTTTCATTTAATCGGCGTCCGAAATTTTCATATGGTGGCCGCGGAAGGCCTTTTCCGTTTCTTCTATGGATTTGATTTTAAACGTCAGCGGGATGACGGCCAGCGTGCACAGGCTGAGGGCCGCGGCCAGGATAAAATAGCCGCCGTATCCCAGCATCATCTGCCATTTGCCCGACAGCATGGACGGCACCATCATGCCCAAAGCCATAATGCCCGTGGATATGGCATAATGTGACGTTTTATATTTTCCCTGTGACACATACATAATGAATACGGAAAACGCCATCAGCGCCAGCCCGTTGCCGAAATGTTCCAGCGTAATCAGCAGGGCCGTCACGGCCAGCCCGGGAGTGCAGTAAGCCATGTAAATATAAAAGAAATTCGGCAAAATCAAAATGACCGCAAACGGCCAAATACATTTTTTAAATCCGTACCGCCCCAGCAGCCAGCCGCCGGCCAGATTGCCCGCGATAACGGCCCCCAGCCCCAGCGTGCCTTTAATTAAACCGTAGCTTTGTACGGAAAGCCCCATGGCGCCTTCGTTTGTCCCTCGCAGTAAAAACAACGGCACGATTTTTTCCAAAAGGGCGTCGCCCAGGCGGTAACACAAAATGAAAATTAAAATATACAGAATATTTTTTTGCGTGAAATACGTTTTAAACGCGTCCGCCCAGGTATTTTGCCCTTTCACGGCGGCGGGGCCGTCCGCGGCGGGTTTGGGCAGTATAAAACGGTGCCACAGCGCGCCGGCGGCAAACAGAAGCGCCAAAAACAAAAACATCAGCGACCAGTTTTGCGGCCATTTTACCGCACCGGCGGACAAATCCGGTCCGGCCTTTGCCAAAGCGCCCGTGGCCGCCACCAAAATCCCGCTGCCAAATATCATGGCCAAGCGGTAGAAAATCGTGCGTATGCCGACAAAATATCCCTGCTGCGGCGCGCTTAAAGCCAGCAGATAATAGCCGTCGGTGGCGATGTCTAACGTGGCCGACACAAACGCACCCGCCAGAAACCCGAATAAAGATAAAGAGAAAAAGGTCAAATTGTTGGCGGCCTGCGCGTGGGCAAAGGCGTTCCAGGCGTTCAGCGCGGCCAACAGCAGAAATACGGCCGCCATGGCGGTCTGCGCGCCCAGCAGCCAGCGGCGTTTGGTGCTTTTGCCGTCTACCAGCGGGCTCCACAGCATTTTCAGCGTCCAGGGCAGGTACAGCCAGCCGGTCCAAAACGCAATTTGATCGTTGGCAAAGCCCAGGTCGGCATACAGCACCACGGAAACGGTGTTGATGATGATATACGGCAGCCCTTCCAAAAAATACAGGGAGGGAATATACGCCCACGGAGAAGGATTTGCACGCATGGCGGCTCCTATTTAAAAGGCAAACGTCCGGCCAGCAGGTCGGCAAACGGTTTGGTGGGTTCGCTTCGCTCCAAAATCATTTTGATAATGGAGGTCAGCGGCACGGCCAGCAGCGCGCCTATAACGCCCCAGACCAAAGCCCAAAAGATTAAAGAGGCAATTACCACGACGGGATTTAAATCCATGCCTTTGCCCAGCCATTTGGTTTCCAAAATGTTCCCCACCACGAAATGCGTGGCCGTCAGCAGAGAAATGGCCAAGATCATGCGCCAGTCAAAACCGTACTGCAAAAACAGCACCGGTACCGGCAGTATGGTGGCGATAAACGGCCCGATGTTGGGAATAAAATTCAGCACAAATGTAAGGACGGCAAACATGGACGCCAGCTCCGTGCCGACCAAAGATAAAATCAGCCACGTCAGCAAAGCCGCCAGCAGGGACACAAAGATTTTGATAATCAGGTAATAAGAAATCTGCTTTTCTATGGTAGAGACCAGCGCGTTTTTTTCATCTCCCGTCGCGCGTCCCATGAACAGAAAAATCAAAAACAGCGAAATCAGCGTCAGGTTGGAAATAAAAGACACCACCCCGCCGCCCATGGTGCGCAGCACGTTGAATACGGGCAGGCGGTTTAAGGCGTCGGCCAAAAATTCCGAATTGGTTTTTATGCCGAACTTTTGTGCGGTTTCCAGGGCCCAGGCGACGGTGTCGTTAAGTTTTTCCGCATAAATATTGGCCCCGTTGACGAAGGAAGAAATGGAATTGCTGATAAATACCACCGATAAGGCCGCCAAACCCAAAAACAGCAAAATTCCTACCAGAAAGCCCAGCAGATGTGGCACCTTCCAGTGTTTTTTCATCCAGTCGGCAATCGTGTTGAGCACAATAGACAGAAACAACGCAATAACAAACGGCATCAGTACGGCTTTGGCATACACCAAAATCCAGGTCATGGCTGTGCCGGCCAAAATCAGCAGGCAGGCGTTGTTAATCGGCGCATAGGCCGAAGAAGCGGTGTTTTTAAACATGGCGGCTCCTTCCAAAGAAAATGCTTTTTCTTTATATTATCATAAAAACGGCGTAATACAAAGGCGCAAAGGTTATTTGGAAAGGCTGTCCCATAACATGCGCAGGTCTGCTTCCAGTGAAGAGGACGGCGCAAAGCCCAGGGCGCGTATTTTGCCGATATCGGCGGCGGAGAAGCGTATGTCCCCGCGCCGCGCGGGCAGGAAAGTGCGTTCGGCGCGCAAACCGGAAATCTTTTCTATAATGTCTGCCAGCTGCAAGACGGATATGCTCCGGCCGCTTCCCACATTATATATTTCCCCTGCCTTTCCTTTTTGCGCGGCCAGCAAGTTGGCTTGTACCACATCGCGCACATGCACAAAATCGCGGCTTTGCAGGCCGTCTCCGCAAATAGTCAGCCCCTTCCCGTTAGTGGCCTCCTGCAAAAAATGCGCAATCACGGCCGCATACGGGGACGAGGCATTTTGCCCGTCGCCGAATACATTGAAATACACTAAAGAAACCGTATCCAGGCCGTAGACTTTGGTATATAGCCTGCATAAAGCCATACCCGCCTGTTTGGATAAAGCGTAAGGAGAAAGCGGATTTTGCGGGGCGGTTTCCGCCAGCGGAGTTTGTCCTGCGTCTCCATATACGGCGCAGGAGGAGGCAAACACTAACCGGCGCACGCCGCATTGGCGCGCCGCTTCCAGCACGCAGGCCGTGCCCTGTATATTGGTTTGCAGGGTTTCCCGCGGATAAGCCACCGACTGGGGGACGGACACCAGAGCCGCGTGATGCAGCACATAGTCTGTGCCTTTGCAGGCCTGCAACACGACCTGCATGTCACAAATATTTCCCTGTATTAGGGAAATTTGATCCCGCAGCGGCAGCAGATTTTGCGGATTGCCGGCAGAAAAATCATCCAATACGCGCACATGCTGCCCGCGCGCAACCAATGCTTTGGCCAGGTGCGAGCCGATAAATCCGGCTCCGC
>DWVB01000011.1 GCA_019120455.1 Candidatus Avelusimicrobium excrementipullorum | reverse complement strand
CCCTGTACATAGGAAAAATAAAAATCTGTTGTGACGTTGTTTAGCCTGTTTGGCGGGCCGTGTAGGGGTAAAAATGAAAAAAGGATTTACGCTTATTGAGCTTTTGGTCGTGGTGCTGATTATAGGTATTTTGGCGGCAGTGGCGCTGCCGCAGTATGAAATAGCAGTAGAGAAAGCTCGTACGGCCGAGCCGATGATTGTGCTGCGTAATATGCGTGATGCGCAGGAGCTGCATTACCTGGCAAACGGCAGCTATGCCGGCGCATGGGAAGAATTGGAGATACAAAAACCGGATGACAGCAAGTTTTGGCGTTACCAACTTTCTTCCGATGGAACAAGTATATCAGCTCTTCGCAACAATGTCGGCCCGGATAAGAGTTATCTGCTGACCTATCGGACGCAAAAAGCGGTCAAGCAGGGATGGGCAGCCGTAGCCTGCGGTACATATGCTTCCGGTTCTTCGGAATTTATTGACCGTATTTGCAAAGCACTTGGGGCAAGGGAGAAAGATATTACCGGTCGTTGGATTTTGAGCAAATAAAACGGATTTTGCATGAAGATAAAATATTCCCCGCATTTCAAGCGGGGAATATTTATTTGTGTAACTCTGTTTCCGAAATAAGCAGCTTGGCGGTTTGCTTGTCGCGTGATAGCTGGGCTTTGAGTTCGTCCAGTCCGTTAAATTTCACTTCGCCGCGTATTTTGTCATAAAAGAACACTTCTATGCGCCGTCCGTAAATGGACCGGCTGAAGTCCAAAATGTGCACTTCGGTCAGCGGGATAATGGAGTCTATGGGATTGACCGTCGGGCGGAAGCCGATGTTACAAATGCCGCGGTAAAACTTTTTGCCCACGCGTACTTTGACGGCAAAGACGCCCAGCGGCAGGAGTTTGTAAAAATTGATGTCCAGGTTGGCCGTCGGAAACCCCAGCTTGCGCCCCAGTTTTTTGCCCGTTACCACCCGCCCTTCCAGGCTGTAGCGGCGGCCGAGCATGGCATTGGCCTGCGGGATATTTCCTTCGGCCAGCGTTTTGCGGATAAGAGAAGAAGAAATTTTCGCCCCGTCCGGCGCGTCATAAAACGGCAACACTTCAAAAGGCAGCTTGGCCTGCGCGCATTTTTCTTTAAGCCATTGGTCGTTCCCCTGGCGGTTTTTGCCGAAGGCAAAGTCAGGCCCCGCCAAAATGCCGCCGCAGCGATATTTTTCCAGGAGCACTTTTTTAAAGAAATGCTCCGGCGAATATTCGCGGTACGCCAAAAAATCCAGCTCCTGCGGCGCGTCGGCCAGGCAGGCCTTGAAAAGATCCTTTTTCTCCGGCGGGGTGGACAGCACCGTCATTTCGGGGCGGGGGGATAAAAGCGTTTTGGGCGGATAGGGGAAATACAGCACCAGCGGGCGCATTTGGTGCAGTACCGCCAGCTGTTCCAGGCGGCTAAACAAAGCCCGGTGCCCCAAATGTACGCCGTCAAAAGTCCCTACCGTAATAAAATTTTTTTGTTTCATAAAACAGGCTCTTTTATAAATTTTACAATTTCCTGCCGCGGCGCGGTTTTCAGCAGGGCGCCGTCCAAGGCGTTGCATACGTCAAAATTTCCTATTTTCAGGCGGCGCAGCGCGGTTAAATGCCCCGTCGTGCCCAGTGCGCGGGCCAGCATCAGCCCCAGCGCGCGTACATAGGTGCCGCAGGAACAGCACAGGGTAAAAGATATTTTATTTTTTCCGTCAAAAACAATATCTTCCCAGGCCGAAATCTGTACCGTGTTAAAACGCGCTTCCACTTCCTGTCCCGCACGGGCCAGGTCATACATTTTGCGCCCGTTTATTTTTTTGGCGCTGAAAGGGGGAATTTGCTGGCGCACTTCGCCCGTCAGATTCTCTGCCGCGGCGCGGATTTGCGCGGCGGTCAGCGCGGGCACGGGCATTTCTTTTAGGATTTGTCCCTGCGCGTCCCAGGTGTCCGTTTCCGCTCCCAGCGTCAGTTCGGCACGGTACACTTTGGGCAGTTTTAAAAAGCGTTCCTGCAGGCGCGTGGCGCCGCGGCCCACCAGGACTATTAAAAGCCCCGTGGCCATAGGGTCTAATGTGCCGCTGTGGCCGATGCGTTTGACGCCCAGCGCGCGGCGTGCGACGGCCACGATGTCATTGGAGGTAAAATTTTGCGGTTTGTCTATCAGCAGCAGACCGGTCAGCTCAGTGCTTTGCATGGGCCAGTACTTCCCGCACGGTTTCGGCCAGCTCCTGCGCCACCGTCTGTACAGGTTTGCCCGTTACCTTAAACCCCGCGGCACGGGCATGGCCGCCGCCGCCGAATTTTTGGGCGATGGAACTGACGTCTATATGGTTGCGCGAGCGCAGATTGACAGACACTTTGTCCGGCTCTTCTTTAATCAGGGCCGATACTTCCACGCCCGGGATCATGGTGGGCTGGCTGACAATGCCCTGCGTCTGCGAAGGCACGGCGTTAAGCGGTTCAAAATCAGCCTGCGTCAGCACGATTTCGCTGTATTTGTTGTGGAAAAGCAGGTGCATTTTTTCCAGCGCGCGGCCCAGGAGTTTCAGCTCGGTGTACGATTTGGTGAAATAAATAACCTGATTGATTTTGTTGACGTCCGCACCCAATGCCACCAGCGCGGAAGCCACGCGCAGGGCTTCGGCAGTCGTGTTGGTGTGCAGGAAGCGGCCCGTATCCGTTACCAGGCCCGTATATAGGCAGGTGGCCTCATCGGGCGTGGGAAGCAGGCTGTCCGGGCTGGCTTCAAAAAGCTGGAAAATAATTTCGGCGGTGGATGAAGCCGCGGAATCAATATGGTTTACGTCTCCGTATGCGTCGCTGACCAAATGGTGGTCTATGTTGACCAGGGTCTTGGCGTTTTGCAAAACGCTTTCCAAATCGCCGCCGCGTTTGCGGTCGGAGCATTCCAATAAAATGACCGTGTCAAACTGCGGTTTTGGCGGCAGCTCGCTGACGTGGATTTTCTCCAGCCCCGGCAAAAACAGCAAATCCGTACCGATAGCCGGCGAAGCGTACGCATAGGCGGTTTTGCCCAGACGCTCCAGGAGCGAGCACACGGCCAGCGTGCAGCCCAGGGAATCCCCGTCCGGATTTAAATGTCCGGCGACGAAAAAGTTTTGGCCGTTCTGCACGGCCTGCCAAATCTGTTCAAAAGAAGACGGATTAGTTTTCATGTTCGTGTTCTTTTTCTATGACTTTAAAAATGCTTTCCACGCGGCTGGCTTTTTCGGGCGTGTCGTCATATTCAAAGCTGAAAGACGGAATGCGTTTTAAATGCAGTCGGTGGCGCAGCAGCGCGCCGAGCTCTTTGCGCAGCAGGGACAGCTGCTCCTGCGTTTTCTTTTTGTCCTCGGGGCTGCCGAACACGGAAAAATATACTTTGGCCGAGGCCAAATCTTTGGCCACATGCACGGCGGTAATGGTTACAAAGCCGCCCAAATGGCCCGCCGCGGTCATGCGGGAGATAATGGAGTTGATTTCCTGCAAAAATAAATTTTCAAGCCGTTTGATTCTGTCTATCATAGTCTTATTATATCATTTTGGCCGTAAGCCCCGCGCGCCGTAAAAAACCCCCGCCGAAGCGGGGGAAAAGTTATTTTGCTAGAACACAAAGCCGGCGCAAATGCGTTTGCTGGGGTCCGGGTTGTCCAGCCAATAATTTACCGCCACTGCCGCTTCGTCTGACACTTTGAAGAATTTGTTCTGGTGGAAAAATTCTTCTGCGTCAGCGATGGCTTCCTCCGGGAAAAATTTCTGCAACAGTTTTTGATTGTCATGAATGAAGGCCAGGCTTTCCTGCTGTTCCTGTCCGGAAAATATATAGGGGTTTCTTGTCGCGCGGTTGCTTGGGACAAGGATTGAGGGGGAGGGCAGAGATATAATTCCGCCGTTCGCTGTGGTTACATCTGACAGAAGTAATTTTGCGTTTCTGCTTCCCAGACCGGAAATGGCCGGAATTTGACGGAGATTTTTTAATGAAGCGGCAAGCGTCATTACCCATATATCTTCTAACGATATATTTCTTTTGCCGTATAATGGCAATCTTTCGGCTAATTTGCCGGTTATAGCGCCGGATCCTGTCTGGTTATATTGGCTGCTGGATGCCACGCAATAAACATGGCTGTCCAACTGCTGTACCGAAGACCCTCCGTAGCAGGACTGGTCAAAAATGCCTATTTTTACTCCTTTTTGGGCAAATTCGGCCAATATATTTTTTAAAGCGGATACATCGTTATATTTTTGGGAATCGTCACATATGCCGTGTATACCGTTTTCCCGTTCCCCGTGGGAAATGAAGGTAATAAACAGTTGATCGCCTCTTTTAAGCGGCGCGGAAGCCAAATCCTGCAGAAAAACATCCCACTTAAAGGGCTTCATGTTTCCAAATTCTTCCTTCAGATAGGGTTGTTTGTCTGCGGATATGAAAGAGAACACCAGCCAGTCTTTTTGAAGCAGGAAACGGTTCCATGCTATAAATTCATTGGTAAAATTATCCTTGTTTCCGTCACAAGAACCGCCGGCCAAAAAAGCGATCTTTTTTGGGGCTTGTTTCTGTATGGTTTCAGCTAGGGCCAGGGATAAAGCACGAGCGGAAAAAGATTCGGCTGCTGCACAGACCGGCTGGACCAATAAAACTAGCCCTGCGAGGCAGGCGGCTATATATCTCATAATTGTTTTCCTTTTGTAGAAATCTATAGATAGTATATCGTGTCTTTGAGTTTTTTCAAGGGTTTTCCCCTAAAAAATGCAAATCCTGCAATCAAGTGCCCCTATAAAAACCCCCGCCGGAGCGGGGGAAAAGTTATTTTTTGGTGTCACCTTTTTTGGCCAAATATACGGTTACGTCCTGCGTGCTGACCAAACAGCCTTTGGGCTGGTGCTCCAGCCAGGGCAAAATACTTTCTATAAAGCCGTCTATTTTATCGGCGGTGTCTATACATTCCACCACAACGGGGAATTTTTCCACCAGTTCACAAAAACGGCTGTTGCGCAGCTCGCTGCTAATGCCGTAGCCCATAGCCCCTTTGACGGCCGTGCCGCCTGCCAGCCCGTACGCTTTGGCTTTGCGCAAAATGCTTTCATATAACAAAGCATGGTCCACCACGTCTGTACTGCTGACAAAAATTTTAAGCAGTTTGATTTTTTTG
>DWVB01000010.1 GCA_019120455.1 Candidatus Avelusimicrobium excrementipullorum | reverse complement strand
ATACGTATGTTTGTTTCTTTTTTTAATGGCTATTACTTCCAGGGAAAAAGAAGTTTCCCCGTACGGGAAAAACAACGGCGCCAGCGGCGGACGGTATATGCTCACCCCTTGGGCGGTAAACTCCAGGGCTTTTACATCCGGTCCGTTTTTGCGCCGCTCGGCACGCTTTACCCAGAGCAGATAAAGCGAATGAAACAGAAAATATCCTATGCATGCGAACAATGCCAGCAGGCACAAGAAGGCATCTCTGTCCGCGAGAATATCATCCATGGTACTGCCATCAATGGTAAAACCACTCCATACTATAATGGTAAGTAAAGAGAAAAGCAACACAATAATCAATTCGTTTCGGGCCGCGAGGTCGTCCGGATGTGTAATTTTTATGCGCATAGGAATTTCCTCTCCGAAGGCTTTATAAAAGAAATATACAAAATTTCCAGGTTATGAGAATAGAAAACGCGTTAATTCAGCCCCAGTTTGGCCAGCATGCGGTCAAAAAATCCGGCGGCTTTTTCCTTGGCGGAGGGAACGGGTTCGGTACGCCCGCCGTGTTTTTGGGAATAGAGCGCCAAAGAGAGGGCAGAAGTGTATTGCGGGGCGAGCAGATCTTCCCCGTCGGAGATTAAATCATCATGCGCGCCTATGCGCGCGCGGCGCAGCCCCAGCACGCTTTTGGCGGCGTTTTTTACATGCAGGCCCGCTCCTCCGCCGCTCAGTACGGCCTGGGCGGGGGCGTATTTTATGTAGGGCAAAGACTGGCGCAGTTCCGCCTGCACTTTGAGCAGAAGTTTGCGCGCGGCTTCGTCCAATACGTCGTCCATGATTTCATCGTCGCCGTAGGAATAGTTTTTCAGGGCCTGGCGCGCGCCGTCCAGGTCGTTTTGCAGCACGTCGGCCACTTCCTGCAAAATAACGTCCGCGCCGAAAGGCATTTCCCGCGCATCCTCCAGCATGCCTTTGTGGTACAGTGCGGCGGAGCTGTTGGCCGCGCCGATGTCCAAAAGCAATATGCCGGATTTTTTTTCTTCGGGCTTTAGCAGGCTTTCGCACAGGGCCAGCACGGTGGGCACGGCTTCAAAATCTTCACAGCCGGCGGCGGCCATGACGCGGTTTAAGTTGGCCAAATGGCTGCGCAGACCAACGGACAAAAATGTTTCCGCTTCCAAAAAGAAACTCACCAGCCCCACGGGGTTTTGCACGCCGGTTTTGCCGTCTATGGTAAAAGTCTGCGGGCGCAAATCCACCACTTCCAGGTTTTCGTCCAAATTGGCGGGGACGGAATTGTCCAGCGCGGCGCGCACGTCCCGCTCGGTAATGACATGATTGCGCCCTTCCACGGACTGGCAGCCTCCGGCGCGGCGGAAACTCAAAAAATCCCCGCGCAGACCGACGGCCACGGTGGGGGTAAAGGCTGCGTAATCGCTCATTTCTTCCAGCAGGCGGCCCACGGCGCGCACTGCGGCATTAAAATCCAGAATATAACACGCGCTGACGGCGGGGCAAAGTACCCGCGCGGCATGGCGCACGCGGCAGGTGCCCGTGTCTTCGTCATATACGGTCAGTACGGCGGAAATTTGGCCGCTGCCAAAGTCCAGCGCGATAAAGTTCTGGCTCATGGACCCATTCTAGCAAATTTGCCGTTTTTCCCGCCGCGACGGCGGCCCGTCATAAAACCCATGTTTTCCGACGGAGTGAGACGGAAATTTTCTATAATATATTTACATGATAGAGATCAAAGATTTATCCTTCCATTTCGGGCTGCGCACCCTGTTTGAAAATGCCAACCTGCTCCTGCCGGACGGTTTAAAGGTGGGCGTGGTGGGGCTGAACGGGTGCGGCAAATCCACGCTGTTTAAGCTCATTACGGGGGAGCTTTTTCCGGACGGGGGGAAAATAGAAATCTCGCGCGGCACGCAAATCGCTTCCGTGGCGCAGGACATTAAAGACCCGTCCAAAAAACTGCTGGAATTTGTGCTGGAAGCGGATAAGGAAATCACGCGTTTGGAGCGGGAGCTGACCCGCACGGATTTATCCGGCGAGCGCATGGCCGAAATTTATGACCGCCTGGACAGCCTGGGCGCACACGCGGCCAAGGCCAAAGCCAGCGCCATTTTAAGCGGGCTGGGGTTTGAAAACGCCGATTTTGAGCGCCCTTTGAAAGAATTCTCCGGCGGCTGGCAGGTGCGCGCCAATTTGGCCGCCACGCTGTACGCGCCCAGCAACTGCCTGCTGCTGGACGAACCGACCAACCACCTGGATTTGGAAACTTCCGCCTGGCTGGAAAATTACCTGGCCAAGACGGACAAAACCGTCCTGCTCATCAGCCATGACCGGCACATTTTAAACCGCCTGTGCGATAAAATCGTGCATGTGGAGCAGGCGCAGCTGAAACTCTATAACGGCAATTATGACACCTATGAACGCACGCGCGAAGCCGAGCAGGAAGGCGCGCGCCTGGCCGCGGCCAAGCATGAGCGCGTGGTGGCGCATTTGCAGTCTTTTGTAGACCGTTTCCGTTACAAGGCCAGCAAGGCCAAGCAGGCCCAGAGCCGTATTAAGATGATTGAAAAAATGGGCGAGCCGCCTGCCGTTATTAAAGACCCCGAAGTGCATTTTCAGTTTCCTTCGCCTTCGCACCTGACGCAGGCCCTGATTACCATAGAGGACGGCGTGGCGGGTTATGACGACAAGCCCGTATTGCAGCATTTGACGCTGCGCGTGGAGCCCGACGACCGCATCGCGCTTCTGGGCGCCAACGGCAACGGCAAATCTACGCTGGCTAAAATTCTGTCGCACCGTTTGCTTTTGATGAGCGGGCGCATGACCGTGGCCAAAAAAATCAAAATTGCATATTTTTCCCAGCACCAGACCGAAGAACTGGACGTGGACAAAACGCCGTATGAACAGCTCTCGGAGCTGATGCCGGACGGCACCGAAACCCAAATCCGCGCCCAGCTGGGGGCGTTTGGCTTAAACAAGGCCAAGTCCGACACGCTGATAGGCAAGCTTTCCGGCGGGGAAAAGTCCCGCCTGCTGTTGGCGCTTATCACGCGTGACGCGCCGCATTTGCTGATTTTGGACGAGCCGACCAACCACCTGGACATTCTTTCGCGCCAGGCCCTGCTGGAGGCGCTCAACGCCTATGAAGGCGCGGTGGTGCTGATTACGCACGATTTGCACGTTATAGAAATGGCGTGCGACACCCTGTGGCTGGTCAAAGACGGCACCTGCCGGATTTACCGCGGGGATTTGGAAGATTACAAAAACAGCCTGCTGACCAAAAACGGCCGCGCGGGCCAGGCCAGCGACAAAGAAAACTCCGCCGAGGCCCGCCGCCAAAACGCCGCGCGCCGCCGCGCGGAGCTGGCCCCGCTGAAAAAAGAAATCCGCGAGCTGGATAAAAAACTGGAAAAACTCAACAAGCGCAAACAGGAGCTGGAAAACCTGCTTCTGCAGCGCTACGACGCCGACAACAGCATAGAGCTGGCCCTGCTGGGCGACCAGATTTCCGACGCGGAAGAACGCTGGCTGTTTTTGAGCCAGCAGTGCGAGCATATTATGTCCGGCAAAGAAGAGGAGGCCGCGTGAACGCCTTTGACCGCCTGCCGCCGGACTTGCAGACCGCCCTGCGCCGGCTGGGCATAGAAACGCCCACCCCCGTGCAGCAGGCCGCCCTGCCGCCGCTTTTGCAGGGCAAAGACGTGTTGGCCACCGCGCAGACGGGTACGGGGAAAACCTTTGCTTTTTTGCTTCCTTTAATCGTGCGCCTGCGGCAGGCGGCGGATAAAACCGCGCTGATCCTTTCGCCCACGCGCGAACTGGCGCAGCAAACGCAGGACGCGTTGATCAGCCTGCTGGCCGACCCCAAAGAAATGCCGTCCGCGCTGATTATCGGCGGGGACAATATTCATAAACAATACGCCGATTTGCGCCGCAAGCCGCGCCTGGTGATCGGTACGCCCGGGCGCGTGCTGGACCATATCGGGCGCAAAAGTTTAAGCCTGAAAAATACCGCATTTTTTGTGCTGGACGAAGCCGACCGCATGCTGGACATGGGTTTTATCCCCGACGTGCGCAAAATCGGCTCCGCCCTGCCCGCGCCGCGCCAGACGCTGCTTTTTTCGGCCACGCTGCCGCGGGAAATTGAAGCGCTTTGCGCCGGATTTATGACCGACCCCGTCCGCGTGCAAATCGGCTCCGTCACGCGCCCCGTGGATTTGGTGCTGCAGCAGTTTGTGCGCCTGTCCACGCGCGACAAACTGCCCCAGCTGGTTCATGAATTAAACACGCGCAAAGGCTCGGTGCTGGTGTTTGTCAAAAGCCGCCACGGCGCGGAACGCCTGGCCAAACAGCTGAAACTTTACGGCTGCAAAGTGGCCGCCCTGCACGGGGATTTGCGCCAAAGCCGCCGCCGGCAGGTCATGGAGCAGTTCCGCCTGGGGGACGTGCCCGCGCTGGTGGCTACCGACGTAGCCGCGCGCGGCATAGACGTGGCGGATATTTCCTGCGTGATTAATTATGACCTGCCCCAATGCCCCGAAGATTACATACACCGCATCGGCCGCACGGGCCGTGCGGGCGGCACGGGGACGGCCTTGTCTTTTGTGGCGGAAGATACGGATAAATGGAAAGACATTTGCCGCGTCTGCCGTTTGGGCAAATTAACCGAGCTGACCAAAACGGACCGCCCTTTGCCCAAGCCCAAATTTATGCCGGACGCGCCGCGCAAAAAAGAAAAAACGCCGCGCCCGAAAGAAACTGCGGGAAAGGAAATGCCGGAAATTTCGCGGCCGGTTTTAACGGAAGAAAAAAGAAAAAACGCCGTTTCTTCGTTGGCGAAAAACACGCTCCAAACGTCCGCGCCCGAACGGAAAAAGAAAGGCATGGAGCTGCCTAAAAACAAATCCAAAAAATCGCTTTCATCAGCGCCGGCTGTTTCTTCTGTAGGGGAAACTGCGTTACGGGCCGGCTTTCGTGTGGTGCACGCGGGGGGAAAGAAAAAAGGCTCTTCCTCTGTTCTTTCCCGGGAGGGTACAGGCAAGCCGCACGGGAAAAAGCACGGCGGCAAAACGGGCAAAAGACAGGCCGCATTTTCCAAATTTTTTAAACGTAAAAAACACTGAACGTTTTACCGTATAAAAAAGCCCCGCTGCGTCAGCGGGGTTTTTTGTTATAAAAATCCCCGGCCGGGCCGGGGAAACAGTTATTTGATTTCGTAACATCCGCCGGAAGCCGTTGCGCCCCCGCTGGAAGTTTTGCACAGCCATTCGGCGTTTTTGTCGCCCCTATTGGGACAGCAAAGAATGGGCGCGCTGACTCCGGTGCTGCTGACGGTGGGAAAAAGCATGTCCAGCCGGTATCCGCCTACATTGCTTTGCACAGTTACTTTCTTTTGTGCGGGATACAAAATATAGGTGAAGTTCCCGTCTACAAAAGAAGAGCCGTTTATAGTGGCGCCGGCAAAGCCGATGTCCAGCTGGTTAAAGTTGGTGGGGCCTTCTCCGTTGACGGACTTATAACGCAGGGCCGCATCGTAAATCGTTTTGCCGTGGCTGAGGCCTTCCATCATTTCCGCACGGCGCACGCTGCGGTTGTACTGCGGTACGGCGATGGAGGTAAGCAGTCCGATAATCATTACCACAACCAGCAGTTCCAATAAAGTAAAGCCTTTTCGGTTTGTTGCATTGGTGCAAAAGGAACAAAATACAAATTTCATGTTCTCTCCTTATATATAGGTATATTTTAAGTATAGTGATTTCGGAGTCTTGTTTCAAGCGAGCAGGTGGTACGGATAAAACGCGCATAGAATAGCAGTATTTTTTTGTCTTGTCAAGACTGTATAAAAAAAAGGCTTGAAAAGTTTTTTTCAATTAGCTAAAGTTTGTTGGTAGGGTAGTTTAAATTATTAAGGAGGAGTACTGCATGAAGAAACTACTGGGCTTACTGCTGGTCATGACCATGGCCTGGCCTGTAAGCGCTAACGTGCTGGACAATGTGGACGTCATTGGCGAAATTGAAGCCATTGGCGCGGAAAATAACCTGGGCACCACTGCTGCAAACGGTGCCGCTTCCCGTGTTATGGCCGGCTTGTCCGCCGAATTGACCGAGGATGTCAGAGCCAACGTTCAATTCGTGTACGGTACGGAATGGACGGGTGATGAAGGTAGTACTTTGCAAGAATATTGGGAAACGGTTCAGTTAGCTGAAGCCAATATCGTGCTGTCCAATCTGTTTGATTGCTTTGAAGTAACGGTCGGTCGTCAGTTCTACGGTGATGAAAACAGCGCCGTAATGTACTTCGGCCCCCGCCACGGCTATATGGCCGCTTTGGCTGATGTGTCTTCTTTAGACGCGGCCAAACTGACCTACTCCGATGACTTCAAAGCCGTAACCTTGATCGCCGGTAAAACGAAAAGATTCTTAAACACTGCGGCTGATGGAGCCACCATTTTCGGTGCGGACATTGCCTTAAATCTGTCCGATTTGCTTAAAGCCCAGATCTATGGTTATGCTTTGAAAGACAACACCTGGATTCCTGATGGTGAAGAATACCAAGGTTTCTATGGTGCTAAACTGTCCTTGACTCCGGAAGCCGGCCTGCTGAGCGTGGAATATGCTCGTGCTCATGACGGCAACCGCCTGATCAAAGAAAGCCATGACAACGCCTACATGGTCAAAGTGGATGGCGCGCTGAATCTGGATGCGTTCACTCCTCGTGCGGCTTTCTTCTATCAGAAAGGCACTGTGTCTCACTACGGTGCTTATGCTCCCGGCTTGGTATACAGCAAAACCCGCTTTGGTGATATGCTTTATCAGGGCCTGGAAGAATCCCGCATCTTCAACGTGGGTGTGGACTATGCCTGGGACAAATGGACTTTCTCCTTGGATGGCTTTGCCTTCCAGGACCGCACGGCCCAGCATGAAGCCACGCTGGAAGCTGACCTGACGGCCAACTATCAGCACAATGAAAACGTGGGTCTGTTCGCCGGTATCGGCTATGCCAAACTCGGCGGCGATTACGGAGACTTCAACCAGCCCGATGCTACCGTGTATCAGGCCGGTGTGAACGTGAAGTTCTAATCTGTTTTTTACAGATAAAACCCCGCCCGAAAGGGCGGGGTTTTTTGTCTGTTGATGTCTAATATAAAGTCATCCAGAGAAGTTATAACTTGTAGATTTTTCCTTTTCTGCCCTACCCTGTTTCCTTATCCTTCAAAAACAGCTACAATAATAAAAGAGTATTCCTATATATAAGGGGGACGTATGCGGTTTGTAAAACTGGGACTGTTATCTTTGCTCGCGGCGGCGTTTGCGCCGGCCGCTTTTGCCGCGCAGGACTTGCAGGTGGTGTCTGCCTCGCCCAAAGGCGAAGGCGTCCGCGCAAGCCGTGCGGCCGTGACCGTCAATTTTAATGTACCCGTGACGGCGCTGTCCGAGCAGGCTGCTTTTGCTTCCGGCCAGTGCCCGCTGCAAATTACGCCGGCTGTGGACGGCACCTGCCGTTTCTCCGGCACGCAGACGCTGTTGTTTGAGCCTAAAGAAAACTGGCAGCTGGCCACCGAATATACGCTTACGCTGCCCGCCGGATTTAAGTCCCAGGTTTCCGGCGAGACTCTGGCGCAGGATTACAGCTGGACGTTTGCCACCGCCCGCCCGCAGGTAACGGGTGTTACCCCTTATAATAATGAGCTGTGGATTGACCGCCGCCCGCTGATTTATATCACCTTGTCCCAGCCGGCGGAAATATCGGCCGTTTCCTCGGCGGTGTCTTTAAGCTATGTCGCCCTTAAACAGGACTGGATGACCCGCCTGCGCAACTGGCTGAGCGAAAAGACCAACGGCTGGGTGGAAAAAGATGACGAAGTGACGGAGCAGTCTACTCCCCTGCAGGTGCGCGCGCTGACGGACGAAGAGTATGAAAAGAATTATTCATACCTGGAAAAAGACCGTGTGTTCGTGCTGGTCCCCCAGGTGGATTTGCCCGCCGGCACCAAAATCACGCTGACCGTGTCCGAGAGCCTGCGCGGCAAGGCCGGCACGCTGGGCATGGCGGAGCCATATACTTCCGTTTTTTATACATACCCCGATTTGAAAATAACGGGCGGTAATTATGCCGGCTGCCTGCCTTTTGACGCGCATGTGGATTTTTCGTCCCCCGTGCGTTTGGCTGATTTGCTCAAACACATCAAAGTGTCCCCGCAGAGCGCGCTGGCCGAAGTAACCGAGCAGGAAGCCCAAACCCTGGGCCGCCAGCGTATCGGGGAAGAATCCGGCGAAGGCTGGTTTGAAATGCCGCTTTCTTTCCTGCGTTTGCAGCCCAAAGAAAGCGTGACGCTGACCATTGACAAAGATTTAACCGATATTTACGGCAACCGCCTGGGCGAAGAAAAAGTCATAGAAATCACCAACGAGGGCTATTGCCCCGCCGCCACGTTTAAAGGCGGCCGCGGCGTGCTGGAAAGCTACCTGCCCGCGCGCCACCCCGTGGACGTGCTGAATGTGGACGCGCTGGAAGTGTCGGCCGGACGCTTCAGCAAGGCGGACTTTATCCCGTTTGCCAAAAAATCGGTTTCCTATTGCAGCAAGGCCGAAATTGCCGCGGCCAACTTGCAGTTTGACGGGAAATATGATTTTGACATTACGCCGGACAAAACGCAGAAAACCTATTTGGATTTGAAAAAATTTAATCCCACCGGCCAGAACAGCATTATTTATTCCCAGGTGCGTGTGCCGAGCAAAAACCGCCAGGACGGCTATTGCTGGGTGGGCGCAACGGATAATATTACCGACCTGGGGGTAACCCTGAAAACCTCTCCGGAGAATATTTTGGTGTGGGTCACCTCTTTGCAGACGGCCGAGCCGCAGGGCAGCCTGAATGTGGAAATCAAAGACGAGGCCAACCGCACGCTCTGGACGGGCAGCACCGATGAAAACGGCCTGGCTATGGCCCCCGGGCTGAGCGAGCTCAAACCCCAGGCGCGCAACAGCTGGAGCACGCCGGCGGTGTATGTATTTGTCACCAGCCCCGGCGGGGATGCGGTGCTGGCCAGCACGTGGAATGACGGGCTGGAGCCGTGGCGTTTTAACATTAATTACAATTATTCCCCGCAGCAGGCTCCCGTCAAAACCGCTTTGTTTACCGAACGCGGCGTCTACCGCCCCGGGGAAACCGTATACGTCAAGGGCTTAACCCGCCGTATGTTAAACGGTCAGTGGGCTCTGCCGTCCGCGGCCAAAGGCACGCTGACGGTGTATAATTCCCGCGGGGACGAAGCGTTCAAACAGACGCTCTCTTACGGTGCGGGCACCGGCGCGTTTGACTGGAAGTTTACTTTGCCGGAAAATGCCGTCACCGGCGGCTGGAGCATGAGTTTTGAGCCCGCCTCCGGCGAAGGGAACGCGTATTATTCCTTCCAGGTGGAAGCGGTGGAACAGGCGGACTTTAAGGTCAACCTGCGCGCGCTGGAGCCGTCTTACGTCGGCGGGCAGGAGGCGCAGTTTACCGCGTCGGCCGATTATCTGTTCGGCTCGCCTGTATCCGGCGCGCAGGCCAAGTGGACGGTGCGCCGCGTATTTTCCAATTTCTCTCCGGAAGGGTATGAAGAATATACCTTTATCCCGTATTTCTTTGAGCGGGATTTCAAAGACCATTTGATGAACGAAGCCTCCGGCACGCTGGACGAGCAGGGCAAAATTAATTTTACCGTGCCGCTGCCGCAGGTCACCTCCCCGCAGCAGGTATATGCCGAAGTGGGTGTGCAGGCTGTTTCGGGCCAGCAGCTTTTTGCCCGCACCGGCGTGATGTTAAATCCGGCGGATTTTTACCTGGGTGCGAAAATGGATTCTTCCAGCGTGGAGCAGGGAGAAAACGCCAAAGCGCACATCGTGGCCGTTACGCCGCAGGGCCAAACGGCGGGCGAAGTGGAGGTGGAGGCCAAAATCCAGAAGGAAGAATATTTCAGCGTGCGCAAAAACGGCCTGGCCGGACGTTTGGAATGGGTCAGCGAGCGGCGCGTAAAAGATTTCCCTTCCCAGACTTTCACGGTGGGGGAGAAAGGGTATGACTTCTCTTTTGATCCCACGGAGCCCGGCTCTTACCAGGTTACCCTGACCGCCAAAGACGCGCAGGGCCGGCAGGTAAAAGGCGGCTTTGCCTTTACCGTCTATGGCAAAGGCCAGGCTTACTGGAAACAAAACGACGACGATATTTTGCAGCTGGAGCAGGACAAAGAAAAATATAACCCCGGCGACACGGCGCGCATTTTGGTCAAAAGCCCCTATGAAAGCGCACTGGCTTTGGTAACCGTGGAGCGCGAAGGCGTGCTGGACGCGTGGACGGTGCCCGTGGCTTCGGGCGCGGACTATGTGCAGGTGCCCATAAAAGCCTCTTACCTGCCCAATGTGTTTGTGGGCGTAACGCTGGTACGCGGCCGCGCGGCGCAGCCCGAATATGACAAAGAAGGGCTGGACCTGGCCAAGCCGCAGGGCAAAACGGGCTATGTCAATTTGACCGTTTCGCAGGCGGAGCGCGAAATACAGACTTCCGTGTCTGCAGGCAAAACCCTCTACCGCCCCGGGCAGGAAGTCACCGTCAATATCAATACTGCCGTACAAGGAAAAGGCGTACCGGCCGACGTCACGCTGATGGTGGTGGACGAAGGCGTGCTGTCTTTGACCGGTTACAAACGCCCCGACCTGATGGACGTGTTTTATTCGCCGGCGCAGCTGTCCGTATCCACGGCCGATAACCGCGTGTTTATCATCGGCCAGCGCAACTTCGGCGAAAAAGGCGAAAACCGCGGGGGCGGCGGCGGTTCTTCGGACAAACTCGGCGGTGCGGATTTGCGCAGCCATTTTGAATTTACGCCGTATTTCAACGCTTCCGTCCGCACCGATGCGCGCGGCCGCGGCAGCGTGAAGTTTACGCTGCCCGACAACCTGACCACCTTCCGCATTATGGCCGTGGCGGCCACCGTGCGGGAATTCGGCGGTGCGGAAACGGAAGTCAATGTGTCCAAGCCGCTGATGGTCACGGCCAAAATGCCGCGCTTTGCGCGCACGGGCGACAAGTTCAAATGCGGCGCCGTCATCTATAATTATGAAGATGAAAAAGGCGATATCACCGTGTCCGCCCGCGCCGAAGGAGCCGTGCGTTTAAGCGGCGATCGGCAGACGGTAAACGTGCCCAAAGGCGGCGCCAAAGAAGTCAGCTGGGATTGTGAAGCCGTGGAAACGGGAGAGGCCAAAGTCTCTTTTGCCGCCGAAGCGGGCAAAGAAAACGACGGCGTGGTAAGCACCCTGACCGTTTCCGATGTGGAAAAGAAACAGACCCTGGCTTTGTATTCGGCCACCAATGACAGCCAGGAGCAGGTGCTGGCCAAACCGGCTTCCGTCAATGAAAAGGCCGGGGCCGAAGCCGCCGCCACGCTGGCGTCCACCGCGCTGATTAATCTGCGCGGCGGCATTGTGTATTTGCTGGCCTATCCGTATGACTGCCTGGAGCAGAAAATGTCCAAAATCCTGCCCGTCATTGAAGGGGCGGATATGATAGAGGATTTCGGCCTGGGCGATTTGACGGCCTATAAAAAGCAGACGCAGGAAATTTTAAACGAAATCGGCAATTACCAGTCCGCCGCCGGCGGTTTTGCCTACTGGCCCAATGCATTGCCGGATCCGTATGTGACCGCCTATACGCTGGAAACGGCTTACCGCGCCAAACGCGCCGGATACACGGTGGACGAAGCCGCGCTCAAGCGCGCGGCGGCGTGGCTCAAAGGCGTATTCGGCAAAGACCAGCAGAAAGCCTATCCGTATTCGGCGGCGGAAAACGACACCGCCCGCGCTTATGCGGTGCTGGCGCTGTCTTTGTACGGTGAAAAAATGGAAGGCCAGTTTAATAACCTCTATAATAAGCGCAACACGCTGAGCGCACCCGCGCAGGCTTATTTGCTGCTGGCGGCTTTGCATTTAAACCA
>DWVB01000009.1 GCA_019120455.1 Candidatus Avelusimicrobium excrementipullorum | reverse complement strand
TTTTACAGAAATGATTCTAGTCACCAAAAGCATTGAAGAAGCCGAAAAACTGTATTTTATGGAAAACGGCACATATACCTCTGATTTTAACTCTTTAGTTATTCAACTGCCAGCCGGTGGAACCTTAAACTCTTCCCGTATGAGTTATGCCGATGGAGCTTATTATGAAATTAACGGCCCAGATGGGGGCTGGCGTATTGAGGGGGCGGGGCGTAATATTGGGGCCATATATCAGCGTTTATTACAGGTTTCTGCTTTTAACCAATGTATTGCCACAAATGAGATAGGGGAATATTTATGTAAAGATTTGGGCGGGTCAGCTTCGGGTGAAACCATAGAGGGAAATAAAGTTTACCGCATTCCCAAATAAAAAAACCCCGCTAAAGGCGGGGTTTTTATTTACAAACTTATCAGTGCGCCCAGTGCGGCTAATATCGCCCCGCCGAAGAATATCATTGCGATAATCGGCAGCAGCGAAATAATCACCGTTATCCAACCAAATAAAGCCGCCCACCAAGCTGCAGAGGCGGCTTCTTTTTCGTCTCCCAAAGACAGCTTGTCCTGCGCCCGAAGGGAAAGAATCAGCGACGCTATCCCCAGTGCAATCGTCACAAAGCCGGACAGGCAGGACAGACATATGGCCACTATCGCCAAGGCAAAGTGGGTGTTTACGGGCGGTTTTTGCTTTAAGGGGCATTGCTGGCAAGAAGACACTTGAGAAGGCATTGTTTGGGTGTTTTGTTCATTTTGGGGCATAGAGCTCTCCTTTTTAGTCTGTTTCGGGCTAAAATACACAGGCGGTGTGGTCAACTTTCCCATTATTATATAAAATGTATTTTCAGAGGAGTTTTAAAAATGATATTAGAAAAAGACAATGCTTCCCGCTGTGCGCGTATGGCCAAAATTAAACTTACGCCCGCGGAAGAACAACAATACGGTGCCCAGCTGCAGGAGTTGTTTAACTGGGTGCAACAGCTTTCCACCGTGGACGTAAGCGGCGTGGAACTGTCCTCGGCTGCGCAGGCGGCCTATTTGCGGCCGGACGAGCCCGTTACCAATCCGGCTTTGGCGCAGGCTATTGTCGGGGCGTTTAACGACAAAGAAGGCGCCAGCGTCAAGGTAAAGAAGGTGCTGTAATATGAAAACCGTTTGTGAAATAGCCCACGCCGTGCGCAACGGACAACTGACCGCGCGGGAAGCCGTGTTTGAAGCATTGTGCAAAATCAAAGAATTAAACCCCCAAATCAACGCTTTTGTAGAGGTTTGGCCCGAAGAAGCCCTTAAACGGGCCGAAGAAATAGACACCCGCCGTGCCAAAGGCGAAAAACTGGGCGCACTGGCCGGCGTTCCGGTGGGAATTAAAGACAATATTTTGTATAAAGGCCACAAAGCCACCTGCTGTTCCAAAATGCTGGCAAATTACGTGGCGCCCTACAATGCCACCGTGGTGGAAAAACTGCTGGCGGCGGATGCCGTTATCGTCGGCCGGACGAATATGGACGAGTTTGCTATGGGCAGCAGCAATCAAACTTCCGTCTACGGGCCGGCACATAATCCGATAGATTTTGACCGCGTTCCCGGCGGAAGCAGCGGCGGCAGCGCCGCGGCTGTAGCGGCCGGTATGGTGCCGGCAGCCTTGGGGACTGACACGGGCGGCTCGGTGCGTCAGCCGGCTTCTTTCTGCGGCGTGGTGGGTATTAAGCCGGGCTACGGACGTATTTCCCGCTATGGGGTGGTGGCCTTTTCTTCCGGCGCCGATCAGGTGGGTGTGCTGACTGCTGACGTCAAAAGCGCCGCTTTGATGCTGGAAGTGCTGTGCGGGCGCGACAAAAATGACTCCACTTCTTTAGAAGACCCCGTGCCGGCGTTCAGCCAAAATTTTACGCCGGACATTAAAGGCCTCAAAGTAGGCTTGCCGAAAGGTTTTTTGGATGATTTGGACGCAGAAATAAAAGAAAAAATTTTACAAGCGGCACAAAAAATGAAAAGCCTGGGCGCCGAGCTGGTGGAGGTGGAAGTGCCCCACGCCAAATATTCCGCCCCCTGTTATTACATCATTACCAGCGCAGAAGCCAGCTCCAATCTGGCCCGTTTTGACGGCATCCGCTATGGCTACAGCGACAAAAACGCTAAAGATTTAAACGATCAGTACGAAAGCAACCGCGCTCCGTTCGGCTGGGAAGTGAAAAAACGCATTATTATCGGTTCTACGGCGCTGCGGGCAGAGAACTATAAAGAATGTTATCTGCAGGCCGTTAAAGTGCGCGAACTGATTAAGCGGGACTTTGCCGAAGCGTTCAAAAAAGCAGACGTGATTTTAACGCCCACCTCCCCCACGACGGCTTTTACGCTGGGGGCGCATAAAGACAATCCGCTGGCCGTCTATCTGGCTGATTTGTACACCTGCCAAGGGAATATCGGCGGGTTGGCCGGTATCAGCGTGCCGTGCGGCAACGACAAACTGGGCCTGCCGATAGGCCTGCAGTTTTACGGGCCGATTTTGCAGGAAGAAAAAATATTAAACGCGGCGTATCATTTTGAGAAGGGCTTATGATTGTATCCGAATTTTCGTGCGGCGGCGTAATCTTGGACGGGCGCAAGGTGCTTCTTGTGCAGGTCAAGAATATGAAAGGCAAAAAAATATGGACGTTCCCCAAAGGGCATATTGAAGCGGGGGAAACGCCCCGTCAGGCCGCGCTGCGCGAAGTGCTGGAAGAAACCGGATACAAAGCCGTCATCGTCCGCCCGATGATACGCGTGAAATACGCGTTTACGTTTCAGGGCAATTACGTCAAGAAGATGGTACAGTGGTATTTGATGAAAAAGCTGGGCCGCATCGGCAAGCACGACGCGTCGGAAATTATTTCCATACGCTGGGTGTCTTTGCAGAAAGCGCGCGAGTTGGTGCAGTACCCCAGTGACATACGCCTGGTGGATATGCTGATGTCCTCGCTGCATATAGAGCCGGCGGAAGCGCCGGAAACGGAAGAAAAAGAATAAAACGTTTCGGTCGTTATGCTTTTCAAAACGGAGTGCAAAACAGTTGGTTTTGCACTCCGTTTTTTATTCTGCGGCTAACACTATGCTTTTGTCAAAGAAGGAAATTTGCCCGCCGGAAATGTCTTTGTTTGGCTGGCGTTTTTAAAAGGGCTTGACTCATTTTTTTTTTTTTGATACCCTGTACATGGCATAAATGAAAAAGCCGTTATGCCGTGTTTTTGTTTGATTAAACGCTATTTTAGAGGGAAAATGCAAAAAGGATTTACGTTAATAGAATTGCTGGTGGTGGTGCTGATTATCGGCATATTGGCGGCGGTGGCTCTGCCGCAATATCAAATGGCCGTGGCCAAAAGCCGCTTTATAAATTATTATCAAATGGCGCAGGGTGTACGGCGTGTACAAGAAATCTATTATCTTTCCAACAGCAAATATTCTACGGACTGGACAGAGTTGGATGTGGACTACGGTCAGCTTTGTACGCAACGTGATAAGCAGAACTTGGATTGTCCTTTTGCTTATTTCAGAAATATTACTGGCCCTAATGCTGTTTCTGCCGCAAACCGGGTAGCTGTTTATTTTTATTCCGGCGGATGGGGGGAAAAACGTGGGGATTTTTACAATGGCTTGGATATTATGGTATATTTCTGGTTTCGCCACTCCAGTAAACCGGATAGCGTTGAATGTGTGCCTTACAGTGATCTAGGAGAGCGTCTGTGTAAAAATGTAGTATTTTAAAAAAGAAAATTTTTTACATGAGAAAATCCCCGCTTAACCGGCGGGGATTTTTATTGTCTGCCGAAAACCACCGGCTAGGCCGGTGGTTCAGTAAGGTTTTACCGTTCCCCAAGACAAAAAAACTCCTTTTGTACAATAAATTGCCTGTGACAGCAGGCAATTTAACAAAAGGAGGTCATTGTTATGACCAATGACTTA
>DWVB01000008.1 GCA_019120455.1 Candidatus Avelusimicrobium excrementipullorum | reverse complement strand
AGCTCAGCTGGTAGAGCCGACGCCTCTTAAGCGTAAGGTCGTGAGTTCGAGCCTCACATGGCCCACTTTTTAAACACAAAAATAGGACGGATGGCGGAATCGGCAGACGCGCACGCCTTAGGAGCGTGTGGGGTAACCCTTGAGGGTTCAAGTCCCTCTCCGTCCAGATTTTATTTATATTAAGGAGCAAGAAACATGTCCATTTTCAAAACCGCCGCGGCGGGTGAAGTAAAAGCCAAAGAATTAAACAAAGAAGGCTGCCGCGTAAACCTGAGCGTGGAGGCGTCGCCCGAGCTTATCACCAAAGCCTTCCAAAACGCCGCCGTGCAGGTGCAGTCCCGCGCGCAGATGCAGGGCTTCCGCGCCGGTAAAGTCCCCCTGGATTTAGTTAAACAAAATTTTGCCGGACATATTAAAGAACGCGCCCTGGACCTGGCCATTAAGAGCGCCATCGCTTCGGCGCTGGAACAGAGCAAATTAAACCCCGTGGCCGTGCCGTCGCTGACCAAGGCCGATTTTTCCACTTTTAACGAAGGCCAGGCCTTCTCTTTTGAGCTGGCGGTGGACGTGGCCCCCGAATTTGACGTGAAAGACTACAAAGGCATACCCGTCACCAAAAAAGCCGAAACGGCCACCGAAGAAGAAGTCAAAGCCCAGCTGGACCGCATTCTGCAGGCCAACGCCCGCCTGGAAAGCGCCCCCGAAGGCGCCGTGGTGGACGACAAAGTATACGCCGTCGTGCAGTACAAAGGCAAACGCAACGGGACCGACGACTATAAACTCAGCGCCGAAAGCGAACTGATTGACATGGCCGCGCCGCAGACCATGCCGGAGCTGGCCAAAGCCGTGCTGGGCATGAAAAAAGGCGAAAGCAAAGATTTTGAAACCAAAGAAGGCGAGGACACCCTTTCTTTCCACGTCACCTTGGACGACATCAAAACCAAAATCGTGCCGAATTTGGACGATTCCTTCGCCAAAGACATGGGCTTTGAAACGCTGGACGAACTGAAAAAACGCGTGCAGGAAGGGCTCAATGCCGAAGCCAAAGAAAACGCCGCGCGCGATTTTACGCGCCAGATTGAAGACCACCTGGTCAAAATGAACAATTTCCCCCTGCCGCAAACGCTGGTGGAGGAATACACCGACAATTCTTTAAACAACTTCGTGCGCAATGTCACGCAGCTCAAGCCCGAGCAGCTGTCCGAAGAACAGCGCAAGAGCTTTGAGGAACGCATCCGCCCCACGGTGGAAAAAGACCTGCGCATCGGCTACATCATTCACGCCATCGCCAAAAAAGAAAACCTGCAGGCCACGGAAGCGGACTGGCAGGCCGAGCTGGACAAAAGCCTGACCGCCAACGCCAAAACCAAGGAAGACGAAAAGAAAATCCGCGCGTTCTTTGAGGAACGCAAGGACCACATTTTGGCCACGCTCAACGAGCGCAAAGTCTTTGACTTCCTGAAAAAAGAAGCGGTTGTCAAATAAGCCTTAAAATGCTATCCTGTCTGTCCTGCGCCTTCGGGCGCGGGGCGGTGCAGGCGCCCTCTGCGGGCCGAAAATACAAAAACAGATTTGCCGAAAGGCAATTAAACTTCTTGTTTTAGACTTCTAAGACAATTAGTTTAACCTCAGGGGCGGACCATTCACGGGGTCCGCCCTGTTTTGTTTCCGGCACTGATACTCTAGCAGAGCAATGATTTGGATAAAGCAAAAAGGCCCCTTTCGCGGGGGCCTTTTTGCATATTCTTTTAATTTAAAACCAGCTAAAGCGTTTTTTGCGCTCCGGCGCGGCGACAAGCAGGTTTTGCTCCGCCAGCACACCCAGCGGCACGCCGTTTTCATCAATAACCGGCACCAGCGGCTGGCCGCCGTCCAAAATGCCCTGCGCCTGTGCGGCGGGGCTTTGCGGGGCCACCCCCTGCGCGTCGGTCATTACCGAGCCGGCCGTGCTGGACGGTGCGTAAAACGCCAGCTCCGCCGTGCGGATAAATCCTTTCAGTTTGCCGTCGCGCGCCGTTATCAGGCAGGCGGCGGGCAGTTTTTTGCGCGGCAGCAGTTTCAGCTTCTCAATCATTTCCGTCAGCCTGGCGTCCGTTTTAAAAATCAAAAAATCCGTGCTCATCAACGCCCCCGCGCTGCCGGCCGGCCAGGAAGAGCTGTCCTGCAGCGCACGCAATACGGGCGCGGGCAGCAGGGTTTTCATCTTTTCCCGCTGCGGAACGGAAAACGCCGCAAACACCTTGGCTCCCTGCCGCAAATCCAGCCGCGCCAGCACATACGCGCTCTGGCGCGAAGGCAGGCGGCGCAGCACGGCGGCGGCCTTTTCCGGCTCCATGGGATTTAAACACGCGATAATATATTCCGCCTTTAAGGGCTTGAGCAGCAACACGGCCTCGTGCGTGGCCAGCGCGCCCAGCGCTTTGGCCGCGGCGGCCGGCGCGGCGGAAATAAATTTTTCCGTCACCCACGGGGTCAGATTGGCATTGGGTCCGTTCATAATATTCTTTTTCCGCAAAACGCGGGTCTTTAAAATCAGGCTGTTTTTATTATAATAAATATTATACGCGGCCCGCCGCAACCCAAGGGGGACGTATGTTTTTTGACAAACCCGTAAACGATTTGACCTTTGAAGACGTCGTACAGTTCTGCCAAACCCAGCAGCCGGAAGGCAAACAGCTGGACTACAAGTATTTCCTGCCCAAAAACAAAGAAAAATTCGCCAAGACCATTGCGTCTTTTGCCAATGCGCTGGGCGGCACGGTTATTATCGGCGTCAACGATGATAAAAACGACAAGCCCAAAGCCCCCTTTACGGGGATCCCCTATCATGAAAAAATGCGCAACACCATTGAGGACATTATCCAAACGTATATTGACCCCATTGTGTTCGTGGACGTCAACACCTGCGTCAGCAAAGACGGCCAGCGCATGTTTGTGGTAGTCAATATTCCGCAAAGCAATTTAACCCCCCACCTAGTGGGCAAACTAAAACGCGCTTATATCCGCACGGGCCAGAGCAGCCGCCCCGAAGTTTTGGTGCATCCGGACCGTCTGCCGTGGCTGCTCAACCACCGCAAAAAATCCGAACGCCTGCGCCATATTTTATACGACAAGGCCGAAAGCCATTTTGAAAATTACCTCAAAACCAAAAACGTCAGCCCCGAAGGGCGCACGGTGGCCACCTTGTCGCTGATGCCGCTGTATCCCGACGAACCGCTGACCGATTTCCGCCGCCTGCCCGAGCTGATGGCGCACTGTTCCGAGGGGTTGCCTCCGCAGGAACACATGACCCTGCAGCCGGTGCAGGACGGGCTGGCCGCCATTAACGGCGCGCGCGGCGTGCATCATATGGCCGAATTTAACGCTTACGGCCTGCTGATGAGCAAGTGGGAAGTGTCACACCCCGTTGTTTTCAACGGCCATGACGCGCAGGCCGTCAACTTTGAGGATTTGGCCCTACGCACGGTGCGGTTTTTCCGCTGTGCCATTCAATTTTTTAATAAATTGTCTTTCGGCGGACCTCTATATTTCCGCTTAAAGCTAAACAATACCCGCGGTCTGCGCGCCCTGTTCGGCAAGCAGTCCGCCACGGTGCTGGAGGATTACCTGCGTATGGACGAAAATTACAATATCGCCCAGATTGCCGCCGCCCTGCCGGACATACTGCAAAACACCCTTCAGACGGCCGCCTGGTCCCTGGGCCTGCGCATTTCCGACGCGGATATGCGCGCTTTGGTCAATCAATTTCTCGGCGAAAATAAAAGGAGTTAACATGAAAAAAGGGTTTACCCTGATAGAAACGCTGGTCGTGGTGCTGATTATCGGCATTTTGGCCGCGGTGGCCATGCCCGCTTACCAAAACGCGGTGCAAAGCGCGCGCAACGCCGAAGCCACCCTGTGGTGGGGCCAGTTCAAACGCATGGGCAGCAATAAATATATCACGCAGGAACGCGCCAAACGTTATGAACAGGAAGTAAACGAAAAAGGCCGCCTGAAATATTTTACGCTGGATTTTATATGCCGCACCAAAGCCGACCCCGATGAAAACTGCTGGGAGCTGGAACTGCGCCTGAAAAACGAGGGACAGCATATCCAGTATTTTCTGGCTTCGCAAAACGGATTGCAGGAGCTGGTCTGCGTGCCGCTCAACAATGCCGGAGAAACTTTCTGTATCAACCAGTCCGGCCAGGAAGACGGCCCCGACGCACAAATTGAAGGGCAGGACGGCTATATCGTCCGTCACTGATCTGCCTTTGGGAAAGCCCAAATTTGCTATGATATAACTATGCAAAAAACAGTAAAAATCGGTAATATAAAAATTTCCAACACCCTCCCGCTGGTATTTATGGCGGGCACCTGCGTCATTGAGAGCGAAAAGCACTATATTGACACGGCCAAAAAACTCAAACAAATCATCTCCAAAACCGGCCACCCGTACATTTTAAAAGCCTCTTTTGACAAGGCCAACCGCACCTCTTTATCCGCGTACCGCGGGCCCGGGCTGGCCAAAGGGCTGGAAATTTTGGAAAAAGCCAAACGCCTGTTAAAGCTGCCGCTTTTGGTGGACGTACACGAGCCCTGGCAGGCCGAAGAAGCGGCGCGCGTGGCGGATATTTTGCAAATACCGGCTTTCCTGTGCCGGCAAACCGATTTAATCCTGGCCTGCGCCGCCACCGGCAAGGCCGTCAATGTTAAAAAGGGCCAGTTCCTGGCGCCGTCTGCCATGGAGCAGGTCATTAAAAAAATTGAGTCCGAAGGCAACCATAATATCCTGCTGACCGAACGCGGGGCGAGCTTCGGCTACGGGGACCTGGTGGTGGATATGCGCTCGCTGGAAATTATGAAACAGTTTGGCTATCCCGTTATTTTTGACGCCACGCATTCGGTGCAAAAACCCGGTGCGCTGGGCACCGCCACGGGCGGCAACAGCGCCCTGGCCCCCGTATTGGCCAAAGCAGCCACGGCCCTGGGCATAGCGGGCGTATTCTTTGAAGCGCATCCCAAACCGAAAGAGGCGCTTTCCGACGGGCCGAATTCGCTGGATATGAAACAGACTGCCGTCATGACGCGGCAATTAAGCCAAATTGACGCGCTGGTCAAAAAATTTAAATAGGGGGCCATATGGCCGAGCCTTTTATCCCCACCCTTAAATGGCATATAAAAGTGCTGGCCGTACTGCTGGTATTGTGCACGGCGGCGTTTTTTATCGTTTCGTACGCGATGACCAAACTGCCCGCGCCGTACCGGCCCCACAAGCCCGCCCCCGAAACCACGCCGTGGCTGGACTAGAGGATACCCATGGAATACAACGAAAAAGAAATATTGCAAATCGCCCGCAAAGTTTTAAACGTGGAACACAAAGCGCTGGAGCTTTCGCGCAAGAGCCTGGACGAAGGCTTTTTAAAAGCCGTTAAAGTCTGCGCCGAAACCAAAGGACGCGTCGTCGTGCTGGGCATAGGCAAAAGCGGCATCATCGGGCGCAAAATTTCGGCCACGCTGGCCTCCACGGGCACGCCGTCTTTTTTCGTGCATCCGGTGGAAGCCCTGCACGGGGACTTGGGCATGATTATGAGCGGGGACGTGATTTTGGCCATTTCTTTTTCCGGCCAGACCGAGGAAATCAACAAAATTCTGCCTTCGCTGGCGCGGCGCAAACTGACCATTATTTCCATGACGGGGCATGAAAATTCCAAGCTGGCGCTGATGTCGGACATTCACATTAAAATTTATATTGAACGCGAAGCCTGCCCCTATAACCTGGCTCCGACGGCCTCCACCACCGCCACGCTGGCGGTGGGCGACGCGCTGGCGGTGTGCCTGATGAAAATCAAACACTTTGAAAAAACCGATTTCGCGCTTTTCCACCCGGGCGGATCTCTGGGCAAACTGCTGACGCAGCAGGTCAAAGACCTCATGCGCAAAGGAAAAAACAATCCCGTCGTACCGCAAACGGCCGCCGTAAAAGACGCGCTGCTGGTTATGACCAAAAGCAATGCCGCCGGCGCCACCAGCGTGGTGGACAAAAAAGGCAAACTGCTCGGATATTTTACCGACGGTGATTTGCGCCGCGAACTGCAGCGCGGAGCCGATATTATCAACAAAAAAATCACCGACGTGATGACCAAAAACCCGTATCATATTTTGGACACCGCTCCGGCCATAGAAGCGGCCAAAATGATTCACTCCACCCATGTGGACAATATCCCCGTACTGGACAAAACGGGCAGGGTCGTCGGCATTATTGACGAAAAAGACCTCATTGAATTTATCGCCATGCTGGACAAAAAATCATGAAGAAACTTCCCGCGCTTTTTCTGCTGACGCTGTGTCTGGCCGCCTGCGGCGGCGAAAAGGAATTTTCGCCCGACGACGGAGATATGCAGCGCGCGGAAAACGTGACGATTTTTGAGTCCAAAGACAGTCAAAAAAAATGGATTTTGCGGGCGGACGAGGTGGATTTTTCCGATATGAATAACGCCATACTGCTCAACCCCCACCTGCTGCTGAGCGAAAACGGCCGGCCGGACGCGGAAGTGACGGGGAAAAAGGGCACATTTGACTATGCCAATAAAATCGTCAGTATAGACGGAAACGCCCATGTGCGTTCTTTTACCGAACAAACCAATTTAAGCACGGAACGTTTTTTTTACGACGTGGAAAATGACCGCGTATGGTCCGACCAGCCTACCGTAGTTACCCGCGGCAACACCCAGGTAACGGCACGAGGCGGCATAGAAACCGACTCCAAACTTTTAGTTATTGAATTTAAAAAACAGCAGACCCGGCTGCCGCAGGACATTAGAGAACTGCAGGAGGCCGCCAAATGAACGCTTTGGCGCGTTTTTACACAGGCGGAGGCCGGGGTTTGCGGAAATATTTTTCGGTCGCACTGACGGCCTGTTTACCGTTATTGCTTTGCGGCTGTTTTTCTCTGTCCGACACCCAAAAACATTCCGTTTCCATTCCCCCCGCCGCGGCCCAAAAAGCCGCCTCCGTCAAACAGAAGGCGGAACATTTAAAAGAAAAAAAGTCTGCGGCCCTGCCGGACACGCTGGGCGGCGTCGTCACCAGTGACCGCTGGGTTATTTATAAAGAAAAAGCCGAAGAAGTCTTTGAGGGTAATGTACACTACGACAACGGCATTTACGCCTTCCGCTCCGATTACGCCCTGTCCCAGCGCAAGCAAAATTTGTTCACCGCCAAGGGGCAGGTTTACGCACGTTACAACGAAGAAAACGGCGCCCGCTATGAACTGTACGCAGATAAAGCGGTTTACAATTACCAAAGCGGACAGGGCCGGGCCGAAGCGGCCTCCGGAAAGAAAATCAAACTGATTTACCACACCGCCAAAGGCGAACTGATAACGGCCTGGGCCCGCAAAGCCGAGTTTAACACACAGACGGAAGAATACCATTTAACCGGAAACACTTTTGTTACCTACCGCGACACGGAAGGGAAAATTTCCACCTTAAAAGCGCAGGAAATCACCGCCAAGCAAAAAGAGAATTATGCCATTCTGCAGGGCAATGCCGAAGCACAGAATGACGATTATCACCTTAAAGCCCAAACCATTGAATACAACGGGCGGCAAGGATATACCTACGCTTACGGCGGCCGGCCGCTGCTGCAGGGCAAAACGCAGGACGGCACATTTGCTATAATAGCAGACAAGGTAACCGCCGAAAATACCTCGCGCAAAATCAAGCTGGCAGGGCAGGTGGAAGGGTGGACGGTGTCGGAACAAATCAACAGTTCCCGCGCCAACGAATCTTTATAAACGCAGGATAACGGATTTCTATGGAATTACGCAGCGATAACGTCGTCAAAACATACAAAGACCGCATGGTCGTCAAAGGGGTGGACATTCACGTCAAATCCGGCGAAATTGTGGGTCTGCTGGGCCCCAACGGCGCAGGAAAAACCACCACTTTCTACATGATGACGGGTTTTATTCGCCCCACCAAAGGCCGCGTGTTTATAGACAACGAAGATGTGACTTCCCTGCCCATGTATGAACGCGCGCGCCACGGACTGGGCTATCTGGCGCAGGAGCCGACCATTTTTAAAGGGCTGACCGTAGAGGAAAATTTGCTGGCTGTGCTGGAGCGTATTTTAGACGACAAGGAAGAACAAAAACGCCGCGTGGACGGACTGCTGGCCGAATTCGGTCTGAGCAAACTGGCCAAACAAAAGGCCTGGACGCTCTCCGGCGGCGAAAAACGCCGCATGGAAATTGCGCGCTGCATGATCAGCAATCCCAAAATTATTCTGCTGGATGAACCTTTCGTGGGTATTGACCCCATTACCGTATCTGACCTGCGGCACATGATTTTTAAGCTAAAGGACAAAGGCATCGGCGTACTGATTACCGACCATAACGTACGCGAAACCCTGCCGCTGACGGAAAGGGCCTATCTGATTTACGACGGCAAAATCCTGGTGGAAGGGGACCAGAATACCCTGCTCAACGACCCCGACGCCCGCCGCCTGTACCTGGGCGAAGATTTCAAAATGTAAAGGGGGGCCCGTGTCAGACCTGTCTGCTGTTATCCACGCGCTGCAAAGCACGTTTGACCAAACATTTTACGAAAAAACGGCTTTTATCCCGCAGGCGGAAGAAGTCATACGCATTTTTAAAGGCTTCCGTTCGCTGCTTTGTCAGTATCCGTTGCATAAAGACACCGCCGGGCAGCAGGCCCTGCTGGAAAACTGCACCCGCAGCCTAGAAAAACAAATTTTAAATTCTTTATGTCTGCTCTGCCGGCAAAAAGGCGACTGCGCCGCCTGCCGCGCCGAAGCCGCGCACACCGCACGCGCCTTTGCAGACGCCCTGCCGGACATACAAAAACTGCTGCTGACCGATATCCGCGCCGCTTACGAAGGCGATCCCGCCGCCGTGGACGAAATAGAAACCCTGCTTTGTTACCCGGGGGTATTGGCCGTTACGTACCAGCGCATGGCGCATTTTTTGTACCGGCGCGGCGTACGCATCGTGCCGCGCATCATTACCGAATACGCCCACAGTTTAACCGGCATAGACATTCACCCGGGCGCGCAAATCGGGCCGGCGTTTTTCATTGACCACGGGACGGGCGTTGTCATCGGGGAGACCTGCGTCATCGGGGCGCGTGTCAAACTCTATCAGGGGGTTACGCTGGGGGCCAAAAGCTTCCCGCTGGACGAACACGGCCACCCCGTCAAAGGTATTAAACGCCACCCCAATATCGGCGATGACGTGATTATTTACGCCGAAACGACCGTCCTGGGCAATATTACGGTAGGGGAAGGCTCCGTTATCGGGGCCAACAAATGGATTACGCAGGACGTTCCCCCGCACAGCAAAATCAATTAAAAACCCCCGCCTTAAAGCGGGGGTTTTGACCAATAAAGCCGAGTTATCTACAACTGCCTACGGAATAACTGGTCAAACCATAGGACTCGCAACTTCCCGAATTACCCGAAGCATTTTGACAAAACAGTTTACGTCCGCTGTCGCAATAAGCGGCACATACTGAACCAAACAGAAGAGGACCGTTACAATTGCAATAATCCGGAGCCGTTTCCCCCAGATACAAAAATACCGTTCCTTTATTGTCCCCGCGGCTGCGCGTGGCACACACCGCATTGGGATAAGAGGACGGATATAGACTATAAGAAAAATCGTCGCTGTCCGGTACGTCCACGTCCAACAAATTCAGCCCGAAACTCCCGCTGGTAAACGTTGTAATATTCATATTGTCCATGGTGCGCAGCTTGGACTCGCTGATGCGTTTGAGCATGGCGCTCACTTCCGCCACGCGGGATTTTTCCACTGTACGCTCATACATCGGCACGGACATGGTAATTAAAATCGTCAGTATCATAACCGACACCAAAATTTCCATCAGCGTAAACCCCCGCCGTCGGGAGACAAAGCATATTTTAAAGTTTGTTTTATTTCGCATAGACGACCTCTCTACATATCCACGCCGTAGATGTCACAGGCGCCGCTGCCGCTGTCGGAACAGCCGTAAAAACTGGTCCCGTTGTAATTCATAGATACACCTGTATATTTGCCTTCCGTTTTTTGGATCAGTACTTCACAGGCGTTGCGCAAAGTATAGCGAAATCCTGCGCCCGTAATCGTGTTATTGGCCGTATCTATGGTAAAGCCGGCAGGCAGCAAATCCGTACTGCCTATATCCAGGCGGGAAATCGTCTTTACGCTGCTCGGCAAATCCGAATAGCTATCCACCCCCCATTCCGCTATCAGCCGCTGGCAGGAATCATACATGGATTTGGCCATTACCTGCGCTTTGGTAAACTGCCCTTTTTCCACCACTTTGCGGTACTGCGGCAAAGCCACGGAAGACAAAATACCGATAATAATGACCACCGCCAGCAATTCCATTAACGTAAAACCTTTTTTATTCATATTTTCCTCACTCGTTCCAGGTGGCAGCGCCCCATACGGTGCATGCTTTGGCGGCTTCCCCGCTGCTGCCAGCCGTGCAGGTAAATTCGCGGCCGTTAAACGTAATGCGCGCGCCGGAGTAATCCCCTTTTACGGCCATAGCCCAAACTGTATTTCCGCCGAATTCATAATGAAAATTTTCCGTCGTAAAAGTACTGGCATCTGAATTAAAAGTTCCTTTGGCCAGAATATCCAGCTTGCGGAAATTAACGATATCGCCTTTCACGGCATCTCCACAGTTGGTCTTGTTATTTTCCCAGGCCAAACGCTCACAGGAGTCATACAGAGCGCGCAGCATCGTCAGCGCTTCGGCCACGCGCGCCCGCTCCACCGAACGGCGGTATTGCGGCAAAGCCAAAGAGGTCAGTATAGCTAAAATCATGACTATGACCAACAATTCTATCAGCGTAAACCCGGCCTTTCGGGCGGAAGAAAAAATACCCATAACAGCTCCCTTTTTATTTAAGTATAGTGTTTTTGCCTATCTTTACAATATTCATTATAACTAAATCGCTCCGCACGGGCAACAGCCCCCAAGCTATAAATTTGCTATCATATCTAACGGTCCGGAGGCCGTAAGACCAATTTGCCCGGACGGAGCAAGCCATGAGAATTCAAGACGACGTACAACTGGATTACTGCGACGTGCTTCTGCGCCCCAAACGCTCGGCGCTGGCGTCGCGTTCACAGGTGGACATTATCCGCCGGTATACTTTTAAATGGTGCCCCCGTACCATAGACGCCACCGGCGTGGTGGCGGCCAATATGTTTACCACCGGCACCATGGAAATCGCGCGCGAAATGCAGAAACAAAAACTTTTTACCGCCCTGCACAAGCATTATCCCGCCGAAGAAATTTTGGCCTTCTTAAAAGACAATGCCAAAACATACGGAAACAATGATTTAATTTTTGTCAGTTCCGGCGTTTCCGACGCAGATTTTGAAAAATTAAGCGCCGTCATGAAAAGCGGCCTGGCCGGAAATATCTGCATTGATGTGGCCAACGGATACTCGCCGTATTTGGTGGATTATGTCAAAAAAGTACGCGCCGCCTGGCCCGAGAGCCTGATTATGGCCGGCAATGTAGTCACCGGAGATATGACGGAAGACCTGATTTTAAGCGGTGCTGACATCGTCAAAGTGGGCATTGGCCCCGGTTCCGTCTGCACCACGCGCAAGCTGACCGGCGTGGGGCGGCCCCAGTTCTCCACCGTCATTGAATGCGCCGACGCCGCACACGGCGTAGGCGGCATGATTTGCGCCGACGGCGGCTGCACCGTCCCGGGGGACGTATGCAAAAGTTTCTGCGCGGGAGCGGACTTTGTGATGCTGGGCGGCATGCTGGCCGGACATGAAGAAAGCGCCGGAGAATTATGCACCAAGTTCTACCAAACCGGCGAAGCGGAAATGATTGACGACAAGACCTGCGCCATGCGCCTGGAAGAAAAGCGCTTTAAAAAATTCTACGGCATGAGTTCCGAATATGCCCAGCAGGCCCATTACGGCGGCATGAAGAAATACCGCGCCAGTGAAGGAAAAGTGGTGGAAATTCCTTTCCGCGGACCTATTGAACATACGCTGCTGGCCATTTTGGGCGGACTGCGCAGCTGCATGACGTATATCGGCGCCAAACGCCTCAAAGACATGCCCAAATGCGCCACCTTCTACCGCGTCAACCGCCAGTTAAACAACATCTTCGGCGAAGAGTAACCCTTTTTCCGTCAGAAAAACCGCCCCGAAACGGGCGGTTTTTTTATATTTTCCCAGCCATTATCTAGTCCTTTTTTCGGCTTGCCGCCAAACAGACAAAATGAAAAAATACGGGAAACGGCCTGTTTCATACGGGGGTGCCGTCTATTCCCCCCAAGCCCGGCATGTTGTGGCTGCCCCCGCCCCTGCGGCGGGGGTTTTTGACCCGCCCGGGGAGTTTATGCACAAACGGAAACGGAAATGTTACAATAAAACAGTTCCGCCTTTAAGTGCGGGCCAAAGGAGAAAGAAATGATTAAAAAAGGTGCCAAAGTAAAATTTGACTATACCCTGACTGTGGACGGAAAAGTGCAGGATACTTCCGCCGGACGCGGCCCGCTGGAATACACCCACGGCGCGGGACAGATTATCCAGGGGCTGGAAGAAGTGCTGGAACAAATGAACATCGGCGACAAAAAAACCGTGGACATTAAAGCGGAAAAAGCCTACGGCCCCGTTTTGCAGGAAGCCATCAAACGCGTGCCGAAAGAAGCCATTATGAATGCCGATCAGCTCAAAGTAGGCGATATGGTGGGCGCCAGCAATGAGGGGCACACCTTCCGCGCGGTAGTCAAGGAAATCACGGACAAAGAAATTACGCTGGACTTTAACCACCCGCTGGCCGGAAAAGACCTGACCTTTGAAGTGGAAATAAAAGAAATCAACTAATTATTTTTATTCCGCAGTCGCCGCGCCTGACAAACAGGCGCGGTTTTTTAGACAAAAAACGCGGAACAAAATATAATTTTGTTCCGCGTATAAAACCGGCAGACACGAAACACTGCCTATTTTTTCCTCACGCCTATCAGGCCGTATCCTTCCACATCTCCTTTAATGTCTTTCATTAAGAATACATCCCAGGTAACGGAAAAGTATTTGCCATGCTCGTCGGCCACGTCCAGCGTCACCTGAAAGGCATTGCCGGAAGCGTTCTTGGCGGACGCCTCAAACAAGTCACGGCTGCTGTCGGCACGGCGGATAAACTCTTCAAAAAATTCCCGTTTATCCACTGTCTGTATGCGCCGCCCCGTAGCCGCCAGGAACACATTGTTGGCATAGCGGACCCGGTGGTCCAAATCCAACACCAGCGCGGGCAAATCCACATATTCCAGCGTGCGGATAAAGCTCTGCGAGGTTTCCCCCAGCGTCTTGCTGGCTTCGCGCAGCTCTATGCGCAGGCTCAAAATGCGCGACATAATGCCAATCAGTTCTTCAGCGCCTTCTTCAAAACGAGCCTTGGGTGCGCGGGCGGCAAAACACAAAGCGCCGGCCACTTTGCCCCCCACATACAAAGGAGCGGCAATCAGGGAACCGAAATTCTTTTCCTTGTGAATGCAACGTTTGCAGGTGGTATTGGCCAGATCGGCAAACACCACCACATTGTCGTCACGCACGTCAAACAGACATTCTTCCACGGGGAACACCATGTAACGCTCAATATTAAACGGATTGGGCGTGGTGTACACCACCGTCAGTTCATCGGGGTTGCTCTCGCGAAAGCGCATAACGATGCCGACGTCGGATTTAAACACCTGCTTTCCAAATTCCAGAATTTTATCCACCTGCTCTGTAATCGTAGATTTATTTTCATTGCTGATATCATAGAGCTGGCGGATATGCTGTTCATGCACGCGGCGGTCGGTCACGTCGCGCAGCCAGAGCACCAGTTCCTCCCGGCCGTTAATAGGCGTGCACACCACATCAAAATAGCGGCGTTTCCCGCCGTAGTCCCAGTCAAAATCAAAGGTCGTGTTAATGCCCACGCTGGAGGCTTCCTTGACGGCAAAGACCACCTTGGCCGCCGCATCCTCCGGCCAGTATTCCCCGGGCAGTTTCCCCAGGAATAATTCTTGCGCCTGCTCCTGCGTAAGGTAGGGCAAATTGGAATTGGCTTCCAACACCCGCCCGTCTATATCGGTTTTCAGATACAGCCCGGGCAGCGACTGGCGCACGCTGCGCAGTTCCAGCGCTTCGCGCGACGTGTGGGACAGACGCTCCAACAATGCCGACAAATCCGTCACCAACGCCAGCACCGCATTCTTGCCCGGAATGTCCAGCACGGTCAGAGTGACGGAAGTTTCTATACGGTGTCCGTCGCTGGCAAACAGCGGCGCGCCGAAAGAAGCGCGGCCCTTTTTCTCCAGAGTTTGAGCGGCCCGGTCAAAAATTTTCCGTATTTCATCTTTATTTTTTCCGTCCGGCGAAATGAAGAGTTTCTCAAAAGCCATGGTCGTCAGTTCCTCATGGCCGTATCCGATAAGCTGGGATAAAAACTTATTGGCCTGTTCCACACGGCCGAAACGGCCGTCTTCATAATGCACGGTAAACACGGCCCCGTCCGTAGCCTCCAGCAAAGCGTTTAACTGTGCCGAACGCTCCTGCAGGATTTGCATCATCTGCTTTCGCAGCGCCATATTGCGGAACACAAACACATAGCTTCCGTTGGGCATACGCATGGCGCTGACGCGCACGGGTGAAGTCTCCAGCCCGCTGGCCAGATAAATGCGGTACTCGCGGTTGTCCAGTTCGCCTTTTTTGGCCAATGTTTTTAAGTCGGCGGCTACCAGAGGTACGCTGTCGGGACTGAAAAGTTTTAAAATTTCCTGTCCGCGCAGTTCTTCGGGTTTAAGCTGGCACAGCGAGCAGAACAGCTCATTGCACGAGGTAATTTTAAATTTGGAAGAGCAAACCACATGCGGCTCCGTATTGGGCAAGAGCACCGCCGCCGGCGGCTGGGGAGGCTGCGGCTTGGACGCGGCAGGCAGGGGAGGCTGCGGCTTGGACGCGGCAGGCAGCGGCTTCTTGTTCGCCACAGGAACCGGAACCTGCACCGGAATAGGCGGAGGCACTGTGCCGCCGCGTTCGCGCCGGTCCAGCGTCACCAAATAGTCCGCTTCCACGCTGCCGTCCTGGCAGTCGCGGCGGTTAAAGGGTTCCAGAGATATATGCAACTGCATTTTCCCCTCTCCATGGATACGGCCGGGGAATTTGGCCTCCGCTTTGGCAAAGTCAAACACATAATCCATACGCGCGCTTTCGCCGCGGCGCAGCTTGCGGCGCACGTCCAGCGTCAGCGCGGGGCGGATATAGACATTGCGGTAAAAATTGCGGTCATTTTCGCTGAAGTGGAACAGGTCCCGCGCGGCTTTGTTCATCACATTGATATATCCCTTGTGATTGAGGATAAAGGCCGGCAGCAAACCGCGTTCAAACACGTTTTTGAATTTCTCGCGTTCGCCGCGCACTTCGCGCATGGTTTTGTTGACGGCCGTTACGTCACGCAGGAACACAATGACAATGCGCCGGCCCAAATATTTGGAGGCCATGGCCGCAAACTCCGCCTCCGCCTGCGTGCCGGATTTTTTCAGCAAATGCAGCTGTACGGGTTCGGAAGCCCCCTCCAAACCGTTAATCACGCTTTCATATTTATCCCGCGCGAAAATCTGGTGGTCGGGCGCCACAAAATCCAGCAGCGGGCGGCGCACGATTTCTTCGGCGGCTTCATAGCCCAGCACCTTACAGGCCGCACGGTTGGCATAAATAATTTTGTAATCTTCCAAAATCAAAATACCTTCGCGGGCGTTTTCCACCAGCAGAGAATTTTTCTCCCCCGCTTCGCGGATTTGTTTTTCCATCTTTGTTTTGGCCGTAATATCTTCCGACACGTTCAGCAAATAATCCGGCGTACCGTCGGGCTTATACAGCGGCGTCTTGACCGTGTGCATAATTTTGACGCCGTCGTTGGGAGTGGAAATCAGCTCCTGCGGAATATTCAACTCGCGCCGGCTCTCAAACACTTTATTGTCCGATTCGCGCACAAATTCCGCCTGTTCCTTGGTAATATCGGTGCGGTAGTTATCTTTGCCGATAACGTCCCCGGCCGATACGCCGAACAAATCCTCGCTTCTTTTATTCCACACCACATATTCCCCGCTGTAGCGTTTGACCGACAAAGCAATGGGCAGGTTGTCCACCACGTTCTGCAGGAAATTTTTGGAATCGCGGATTTCGTTTTCCTGCTGTTTACGCTGGGTGATATCCTCGGCTATCGTCAGCACCATCAGCGGTTTGCCGTCAGAATCATATACCGGTGCCTTGACCAGGTGCAGCAGCACTTTCCGGCCGTCCCGGCGGGTATATTCCTCTTCAGGGATATCCATAATCTGCCCGCCCTTAAACACTGCGTCTTCGCGGGCATTATAGCCATTTGCATCCTGCGGAGATGTCATCTCTCCGGGAAACATAACATCCGCCGCTTTGTTATAGAAACAAATTTGGTGGTTCATGTCATAGGCGTAAATAGCCACGGGAGCATTGTCCAAAATGCTTTGCTGCAAATTCTGGGTTTCCGTCAGTTTACGCGCTTGTTCGCGTTTATCCGTAATATCTTCAGCAATAGAAAGCATCATGGCCGGTTTGCCTTCTTTGTCATACACCGGAGCCTTAATTAAGTGCAAAAGCACTTTCTTGCCGTCTTTGCGGATATATTCTTCTTCGGGGATATCCACAATTTCACCTTTGCGGAACATTTCCCGTTCACGGTCCCCGTAAAAGTCATTTTCTTCTTTATAAATACTTTCCTGAGGGAACAGCTCCAGCGCTTTTTTGTTGACAAACGACATGGCCATGTCCACCCCGCGCGCATAGATAGCCAGCGGGGCATTATCCAAAATGGCTTGCTGGAAGTTTTTGGCCTCCACCAGTTTGCGCTCCTGCTCTTTTTTATCCGTCACATCTTCCACCATGGTGATGACGAATTCCGGATTTCCTTCGGCATCAGACACCGGCACTTTGACCATATGCAGCAGCCGTTTCACTCCGTTTTCCGTTGTATATTCTTCTTCCGGAATATTCAGCGGTTTTCCCGTCTCCAACACGCCGGCTTCACGGCTCAGATAACCGCTGACCTGCTCTTTGGTTTCATGAGGCAGGGAGCCCTGTTCATCAAAATGGCTTTCTTCCGCGCCGAAAATTTCTTCGCACATTTTATTGCGCAAAAGCAGCTTGCCCGTTTTGGTGCGCGCGTACAGGCCGATAGGGGCATTATCCACAATAGCTCCCAGAAAACTGTTGGCTGTTACGATTTCCCGCTCCTGTTCGCGTTTTTTAGTCACGTCTTCCACGATGCTGAGCACCAAAGGTTCCGGCCCCGCATGGCGCAGAGGCACTTTAATCATGTGGATAATTTTTTCGCGGCCTTCGCGGTCCACATAAACTTCATCGGGGAAATCACGCATTTTTCCCTCTTCCAAAATTTTCCGCTCGCGCTCGGCGTATCCCCGCACAATGGCAGCGTCCTGCTTGGGGTGCGGCGCATTGACACATTTATCTTCCGTTTCAGACAGCACTACCTGGCTCTGCTTGTTAAAATACGTCATGACCCCGTCTATGGTGCGCGTATAAATGCCCAGGGGCACATTGTCCAAAATGCCCTGCAGCAAATTGCGCGTTTGCAGCAAATCTTCTTCCTGGGCGCGGCGCGAGGTGATATCTTCATATACCGTCAAAACCGTTTGCAATTCGCCCGCGGCATCAAAAGTAGGAACTTTGGTGACTGAAAGAATAATTTCTCGTCCGCGGTTGTTTTTAAAACTCATCTGGCTGCCGGCACGGTTTTGTTTTTTCTCCCGCACTTCTTTGTCCAGTACATTCAGCGCCCCTTCCAACTCCGAGGGCAACAGGCTGTTTATTTTATGCCCTACCGCGGCAGAGGCTGTCTTGCCGAACATTTTTTCGGCTTTTTCGTTCCATACCAGACACACACCGCGGCGATCTTGCACGGTTACGGCAAAAGGATAACTGTCCACAACGGATTTAAAGAAACTTTTTTCTTTGACGGCCTGTACATACTGCGGGGCTGCATTAAAACTCAATAATACATAGGGAGCGTCCGCCAAGGGGGCCGCACCAACGCTCATAGGCACAGCTTCCATGTCTTTCGTAACCATTTCCTTCATCACATAATCTTCGGACTTATTTTCCAGCAAAGAATGGATATCCTGAAGGGTTAAACCGTACTTGGCTATGTTGCTTCCGGTCAGTTCTTCCTGCGTAAAGCCCGACAGGGATACTGTACGGCGGTTGGCGAACAAAATATCTCCGTTCTCATCAATCAGGCAGGCCGCGCAGGGTAGCAATTCCAGTAAAGATTTTAATTGAGTAAAGAAATCCGGCGTTTCATTATTTTTAGAAAAGAAAGAAAGAATTTTATTGGCCATATTTTCCTCGCGCGCGCGTAGTCGCGGCCCCCGGGGGACCGTGTTTTTTATATGCTAATAAATTCCCGTCCGTCTTGCAAGGGAAAAAGGACCCCCTTTCCGGCGCGGTCTGCCTATGGCGTGTCAGCGCAGGGTTTGGCGGCAGGTAACTTGCGCTCCGACGAAAAACACCTGATTGCGTTTGTATACGCAGGATACCAGGGTGGCCTCTTTTTCCCCTTCCGCCGGCGGCAGGTAGCAGTCTATACGTTTGCAGTCATACGTTTCCCGGCACTGCGGAAAAGAAGAGGTGGGGAAATTGACTAAATACCAGGAAAATTCCAAATTATAATTTAAGGCCTTTAAAAAAGCATCACAGGTAGGCTCCATGGTCGGACATTGCGGCTGCGGGGTAACCGCCTGTTTCTCTACACGTTCCTGCAAGAGGGTATATTCCTGCGTGTTCAGCGGACGCCCCTGGGCCATATAGACGTCAAAGCAGGTATATCCGTTTTCCTGTTTTCGCGTACAGTTGTATTGGGTCAAAATATTGTTGCCCGGGCAGGTGTCCTCCACTTTTTCCGCGTCCGTACCCAGGTAATACGCCGTTTCCCGCTCCGTGCTGACGCGGTAACGCGGCGGCTTTTCCTGCGTGGAAACGGTCCCCGCGCACCCCGCACAGAGCAAAGCGGATATAAAACAAAAAACCGGAAGTTTCATGTTTACAGCATAGCAGAAGCGGCGCGGCGTCGTCAAATAGAAAGAGGGTTAAAAGAAATAACCCGTCCTGCTTCTGCGCGGCGGCACGAAACCCCGCCTGCCGCCGCAGAGCCCGCCGCTCCTACAAGCCGCGGCGGATAAAACATGTCGTTTTATCCGCCGCGTATCCAAACAAACCGCTCACGAACGCTTACTTGATATAATGGCAGCCGATACTCTGCTTATTCTTCAACGCCGCATAGGTAATCAGCAGGGCGGTTTGCGTCCCGTTGCGCAAGTCCAGCAAGTCCTGGTTTAAGGCATAGCCCTTATAGAAAACATCTATTTCATTGTGCAGGTGACGCAGGATTTTTTCAGCGCGGCTCAAATGCGTGGCGCTGCGCACCAGCCCCACATAATTCCACATCGTGCTTTTGAGCGTGGCCAGGTCCTGTTTAATCAGGTTTAAATCCGGCTGCTTGTCCGGCACCACCCATTCTTTGGGCTCGGGCAGGCGGAAGGTGTCCCGCGCGATATCCGCCGCGTCCGCCGCCGCACACAAATATCCGGTGGCCACCGCTTCCAACAGCGAAGTGCTGGCCAAACGATTGGCCCCGTGATAGCCGGTGCAGGCCGTTTCTCCAATGGCGTTTAAGTGCAGAATATTCGTGCGGCCGTCCGGCGTGGCGTACACGCCGCCGCAAAAATAATGCGCCGCCGGCACCACGGGAATAGGCTGTTTGGTGATATCCACGCCTTCTTTGAGGCAGGTTTCATAAATAGCGGGAAAACGCTCTTTAATATGTTCCGCAGGTTCATGCGTAATATCCAAATATACGCAGTCATGCGAAGTTTTCAGCCGTTCTTCTTCTATGGCGCGGGCGACAATGTCGCGCGGGGCCAAATCCTTCAGCGGATGGTATTTGGCCATGAACGCTTCGCCTTTGCAGTTGCGCAACACGGCCCCTTCCCCGCGCAGAGCTTCGGAAATCAAAAAGCTCTTCCCTTTGGCAAATACCGTCGGGTGGAACTGCATAAATTCCATATTCATGACACGCGCGCCCACGCGGTAAGCCATGGCGATGCCGTGCCCGTACGCATGCGCGGCATTGGTGGTATGGCGGTACACCTGCCCCACGCCGCCGGTGGCCAGCACCGTTTTTTTGGCTTTGACGGCATATACTTCGCCGGTTTTGTTGTCCAGCACATACGCGCCGAAACACGTCAGCGGGGCGTAGCGGTCCATCACGTCGGCGGAACTGTGCGAAAGCGTCAGCAAATCCACCGCCGCGGCGTTTTCCAGCACGGTCACATTTTTTTCTTTGCGCAAAGCCTTATGAATGGAAGAGAGCAAAGAATGGCCGGTGGTATCTTTCCAGTAAATAATGCGGTTTTTGGTATGGGCGCCCTCGCGGGTAAATAAGAGGTTGCCCTTCTCGTCGCGGGAGAAATCCGTATGCAAATCCGTCAGAAAAATCTTTTTCACCGCTTCACATCCGGCGGCGGAAAGCGTGCGCACCGCGCTTTCATTGCACAGTCCGGCCGTGGCCAGGCGTACGTCTTTGAGCAAGTCTTCCACGTTTAAATCCGGCTCGTAAACAATCCCTCCCTGGGCCAGGTCGCTGTTGGCGGTGTCCCAGTCGCCGCAGCTGAGCAGCGTCACGCGCAGCCCGCGCCGCGCCGCCTCATACGCATATACGGAGCCCGCAATCCCCGCTCCGATAACCAAACAATCCGTTTCCAGTATTTTCATATACATATTATATAAAAAGGGCAGCCGCGGCCGGAGGATAAAGGCCTGTTTTTTGTTTGCTTTTTATCAAAATAAAATGTTAAAATAATCCGCCGTTTTTTAAAACATCTAAAAATTTGCTATAATATTTATGTCAAAAATATTTCTCCGTCCCCCGGAAAACAGATTTTTAACAAAGGAGAAATAAAATGAAAAAACATAGCATACTGGACCTCATCGCCGAGGCGTTTGCAAAAGTAGGGGACAATGTACTCGGCGCGCATTACACGACCTACCGCAGCAAATAAGGCCGTGTCAGCCTAGCCAAACGGGGCAACCCTTTTGGCGGACGGGAAGAAGAATTCTTCTTTCCCGTCTGACCCCAGGCCGATTTCGCTTCCTCCGCAGACGCGGGGGCTTTTTTATATAAAAAAGAAATGCCGTCCGACAGGAATAACAACGCGGAACAAAAGAGTATTTTGTTCCGCGTATAAAAAGCAGCCGGTCAAAAAATCCTTTACTTAATTACCGTGCCGACCTGTCCTGTACGGTAATGCACAATGCGGATTTCTATGCCTTTGGCTTTGGCCAGCCGCACCGCATCGGGGTGCAGCACGCTGGCGCCGTTCAGGGCCAGCTTATACATTTCGTCAAAATCCAACACCTCGTACTTTTGGGCCTGAACGTCTTTGTTGGGGTCTGCGCTGTACACGCCGTCCACGTCTTTAATCATTTCCACGTGCAGCGCGCCCAGCTGGCTGGCCAAAAACACGGCCGACACGTCCGAGCCGCCGCGTTTAAGCGTGGTGATTTCTTTATTTTCCCCGATACCCTGAAACCCGGCCACCACGGGAACATGCCCTTCGGCCAGTTCATGGGGCAGGCGGTCGCCTTTAAGTTTTAAAATATCCGCCCCCGTGTGGGTGTCGGTGGTAATTAAGCCGATTTGGCTGCCGGTCAAGGACACCGCAGGCACGCCAATATCTATTAAAGCAATGGACAGAAGCGCCACGCTGACGCGCTCGCCGGTGGTAATAAGCATATCCAGCTCCCGTTTGTCGGGGTTGCGGCTTAAACTGTAGGCATGGTCCAAAAGTACGTCGGTCAAATTGCCGTTGGCGGAAGCCACGATGACGGGCAAATAGCCCCCTTCATAGCGCGACTTAATCAGCTGCGCCGCCATACGCAGTTTTTCTTGGTTGGCCAGCGTATTGCCGCCGAATTTCATAATGCAAATCTGTCTTTTCATGCCTGTTCCTCCGCCCACGGGGCAATGCACTGCCCCTGCAGCATTTCGTCATATGTGCGGCGTTTGCGCACCACGGCGTATTGGTCTTTGTACACCAACACCTCCGGCGGCACCGGACGGAAATTGTATTCCGACGCCATTGACTCGCCGTACGCGCCTGCACACATTATAGCAAGCAGCCGCCCGCTCTGTACAGGCTCAATAATGCGGTCTTTGGCAAACACGTCGCCGGATTCGCAAATGGGGCCCACAATGTCCGCCACGACGGGGGCCACCCCTTCGCGCCGCACCGGCAAAATGCTGTGCCAGGCGTCATACATGGCGGGGCGGATTAAGTCGTTCATGCCCGCGTCCACAATAATAAAGCGTTTCTGTTCCGTCTGTTTGGTGTACAGTACGCGCGTTACCAAAATGCCCGCTGTACCCACCACGGAGCGGCCCGGCTCCACAATAATATTTTTATTCAAATCTCCCAGCGTCTCGCGCACCACCTGGGCATAAGCGTGGCAGGTGGGCGGCAGTTCCACATTATAATTAATACCCAGCCCGCCGCCGAGATCTATATTTTCCAGCGTGATGCCGTCCTGCTCCAGCTGGCGCGTCATCGCGGCTATGCGCGTGAACGCCAGGCGGAACGGCTCCAAATCCAGCAGCTGCGAGCCGATATGCACCGCTATACCCGCCACGCGCAGGGACGGCATTTGCGCCGCCGCGTGGTAGAGGCCGCGGGCTTCGCTCCAGGGCACGCCGAATTTGTTTTCTTTTTTGCCGGTGGTAATTTTAACGTGCGTCAGCGCGTCCACGTCCGGATTGACGCGTATGGCCACATTGGCCCTTTTGCCCAGCCGCTGCGCCACCTGCGCCAGCAGCTGCATTTCTTCGGCCGATTCTACGTTAATCTGGCGTATGCCGTGCCGCACGGCGGCCTCCAGCTCCGCTTCGGTTTTGCCCACGCCGGAAAAAACGATTTTGTCCGGCGTCATGCCGGCTTTGAGCGCCAAATACAATTCCCCGCCGGACACCACGTCCGCCCCGCCGCCCATGGCGGCAATCGCGCGCACCACGGCCAGGTTGGCGTTGGCTTTGACCGAATAACACACCGCCGGATGAAACGGCGCCAGCGCGCGCATATAGGCGCCGAAATTATCGGCCAGCTTGCGCTGGGAATAACAATAAAACGGCGTGCCGACCTCCTGCGCCAGTTTTTCCAAATTTACCTGCTCTGCAAACAACTCTCCGTTCTGGTAATGAAACGCCATGCGTCCTCCTTATAAAAAGAAAACCCCCCGCTTGCAATCAAGCGGGGGTTTAGATGTCTTAAAATAGTGCCGTCAGTTTCTTTCCGCCAAATTGCAAGCAAACACGCAAGAGCATTTCTTGCTCTTGTTCTGTTTGTCGGCCTTGAAAGAAAAATAAACGGTCATAAAGTTACTATAATAAAAAACCGCCCCCCCGCGCAAGCAAAATTTTTCTATACTGAAGGGAACGGAGGGTATCATAATGAAAAAAATCGTTTTGCTGCGCCACGGGCAAAGCACGTGGAATTTGGAAAACCGCTTCACCGGCTGGACGGACGTGCCGCTGACGGAACAGGGCCGCGCCGAAGCCGCGCAGGCAGGGGAACTGATTAAAAAGGAAGGGCTGGTGTTCGGCCGCGCGTTTACGTCTTATCTGCGCCGCGCGGTGCAAACGCTGGATATTGTGTTGGGCGTGCTGAACCAGGAATGGATACCGGTGGAAAAATCCTGGCGGCTCAATGAAAAACATTACGGCGCTTTGCAGGGGCTGAACAAGAGCGAAACCGCCGCCAAATACGGCGAAGAACAGGTCAAACTGTGGCGGCGCGGCTATGACGTGCCCGCTCCGGCCCTGACGCCGGACGACCCGCGCAGCCCGTACGCCGACGTGCGTTATGCCAAGGTGCCGCGGCAGTATCTGCCGCTGACGGAATCGTTAAAAGACACCATAGAACGCATCTTGCCGTATTGGAAAGAAGAAATTTTCCCGCGGCTGGAGCAGGAGGACAATTTGCTGGTAACGGCACACGGCAACAGTCTGCGCGGCATTGTAAAATATTTAAAAAATATTCCCGACGCGGACATTGTGTCTTTAAATCTGCCCACGGGCGCGCCGTATGTGTTTGAATTTGACGACAACTTAAACTTGGTCAAAGATTATTTTTTGGGCGACCCCGAAGAAATTAAAAAACGCATGGCCGCCGTGGCCGCGCAGGGCAGGAAGAAATAAATAAAATGATTTGGACACATAAAACCCCCGCTTGAATAAGCGGGGGTTTTGTGTGTAAAACAAACGCGAGTTAAGGGTTGGAGCCACCGCTCGCGGCATTACCCGTGGTCGGGGCAGTGCAAGCACCCGTTGTACCGTCACTGCAACAGCTGGCTGCTGGCGTGTCAATACCGCAGAAGTCCGCGCACAGAGCCTGACCGTTCGTATTGGTGCCGTTGCACTGAGTCAAATCGCTGGCATAAAAACGCACTAAGTTATACTGATAGTTCAGGCCAGGATTTGTTCCGCTCGCTGCAGCCCCTTCACTAGATGCTTCACGAGTAGCAGTTGCTTTTCCTGCTGTATATGTAGTACCTTCAAGTTTAATACCAAAACCATTACCGCCAGCACCTGTAGTCACGCTACCCTTAGTATGATAAGTATTACCTGTCGCACCAGCAGGAGCGACATCCAAGCCGCGGTAATCTTCTGCATACTTGTTAATCTGCAGGTATTTTCTCTGCTGTGCACTGGCAATGCTGCCCAGCAGGCTCACCGCTTCCGACATGCGGCTGCGTTCCACCGCTTTGAAGTACTGCGGCATGGCCATCGCGGCCAAGATACCCAGAATGAGCACCACGACCAGCAACTCAATCAGGGT
>DWVB01000007.1 GCA_019120455.1 Candidatus Avelusimicrobium excrementipullorum | reverse complement strand
CCGCGCGGCGTAAACACACCCGTTACGACGGCGTGTTTGGGCCGGCAGGCTTTGACGACATCGTCCAAAATTTTATTGGCGATGTTTTCCATAAAAATGCCCATATCGCGGTACTCCAGCAAATAATATTTCAGGCTTTTAAGCTCCAGACACAAGTCATTGGGCACATATTCAATAGTAATCACGCCGAAATCCGGCAGTCCCGTTTTCGGGCAGACGGAAGTAAATTCCGGCAGTTCAATTTTAATATTATAATCGCGTTTGTACTGGTTGGGCCAGCACTGTATCTGCGGCAGCACCGCATCGGCGTTTTTGCGCGCGTGGTCGGAAGTATATCCGAAATCAATATCCTGTGTTTTCATTTGACGTTTAGCAACCTCGCAGAATTTAAAAATATGACGAACACCCCCGCCAGCAGGCCCGCCGGCACCCAGAACCAGGCCGTATATTCCGGCGGCGGGGCAAACAAAAGCCAGACGGTCAGCACGGCGTTACAGAATATGCTTAAAAATACATTGCCGCGCACGCGGGCGGAAAGTTTCCTGTTCATTAAAAACAAATCGGTAATGCTGGCTAAATCCGAGCGTTTAATAATCACGTCCACCCAGTTATTATATACGTTTTTGCCGGACGAAAACACCACCCCCGCGTCGGCACGCAGCAGGGCAGTGATATCGTTAAAACCGTCCCCCACCATGACGGCTTTTTTGCCCAAGGCATGGAAATTGCTTAAAATTTCGGCTTTGGTCTGCGGCAATACGCCAAAATTAAACTGTTCAATGCCGGCTTCCCGGGCAATGGCCGTAACGGAGGCTTCATTGTCGCCGGACATCAAAATCACTTCTTTGCCCATCTCTTTCAGGGCCTGCACCATTTCCGCCGCGCCAGGGCGCAGTTTATCGTCCAGCAACACATAGCCCAGATATTTGCCGTTTTTGGCCCCGCAGACGACGGGCTGTTCCCCGAAAGTCAGCTGCGGCACCTCTATGCCCTGCTCGCGCAGCCATTCCGGCCGCCCCGCCAAGAGGGTGTTTTTGCCGGAGGTCGCTTTGACCCCCAAACCGGGCAATACGTCAAAGCACAGCAATTTGCGCACGGGCACTTTATGCTCGGCCGCGTAAATATTGACGGCGGCCGCAAAGGGGCCGTCCACCAGCTGTTCGGCCGTCGCCAGCGTAATAAGCAGCTCCCGTTTGGTTTTGGCGTCGGGCGCATGCACCGAAGCGATACGCAGCTCTCCGTAAGTCAGCGTGCCCGTTTTGTCAAAAAACACCGCGTCCGCCTGCGTCAGCGCGTCCAGCGCGCCCAGCTCCTGCAGGATAATTTTGCGCCGGCGCGCCCCCAGGCGCACGCACCAGGCCGGAAACACCGCGCTGAAGAAGAAAGACAGCGGACAGCCCAACCCGACAACCAGCAGGAAAATCCCCACCGTATGCAGCGGGCGGCGGTAATCCCCCTGCCAGTAAAAATAAACATATCCGGCCAGCCCCAGCACAACCGCAAACAACAAAATCCACAGCGCATATCCGTCCAGCGGGTCTTTGCGCGGCACGCGGCGGCGTTCGCTGCTTTTAATGGCGGCAATAATACCGGCAATCACGCTGCCGTCCAGCCCTTTGCTCACGCGCACCATGATTTCCGCGCGTTTGTTGAGCGTGCCGGCATATACGCGGCTGCCCACCACTTTGGACGTAGGCAGCATATTGCCCGTAATCAGGCTTTCGTCCACCGCGCTGCTGCCTTTGGCCACTTCTCCTTCGCAGGGGATACGCTCGCCGGCTTTTACGCGGATAATATCGCCGGCTTTTAATTCGCGCGCAAATATCATCATCTCGCGCTGGCCCTGCATCAGGCGGCCGGATTTGGGCAGAAAATCGTCCAGCTTTTTAATAAATACCTTCGTGCGCTCTTTGCTGCGCGCTGCCCGGGCACAGGTCCATAAATACAAAACAATACAGGCCGAAAGCGCAATATACAAATCCGGCACGCCGCCGGCCAGCGGACTTAAAAAGAATGTTTTGGACAAACCGTAACAAAACGCCGCCAGCACGCAGACCGAAACAAACACCGACAGCGTCACGCGGAAATTTTCCAGGTCGCGCCAGGCGTTTTTAAACATCACGTCGGCGCAGAACAGCAGGTTTAACAGCACCAGCACAAATACGCCCGAGGGCGAACTGCGCAGGGCCAGGGAATAAATCAGAATAATCAGGAAACAAACCGCCAGGAAAAACCTGTAGGAATAGGCTTTCACGGGAACAGACAAAGCCGCGGTCTGCGCGGCGGAATCTTGCTGAGAGGACATATATTACCGCTGGTTGTTTAAATCATAGAAGCGGTCCGCCACCACGCGCTGGCGGCCGGCTTCCGTCGTCATCAGACGGATTTTGCCCTGATAGCGCAAGGCCCGCTGGGGGTCCAAACGGCGGGCGGCCAGATAATGCTGCGTCGCTTCCACCGGTGATTCCAGGGCCAGCATATCGCCCATCATTTCATAGGCGGGGGCATAATTGGGCGCCAGCAGTTTGGCGCGTTCTGCATAAGAGAGCGCCTGGTCCGTTTCCCCTTTGTTAAACAACAGTTCCGCCGTATAAAAATACGGCATGGCGTAGTTGGGGCTGAGAGCAATGGCCTGCTGGAAATCTTCCAGGGCGTTTTGATAGGCGTCCATTTTCATCAGCGCGCGGCCGCGCTCCAAATAGGCGCGGGCACTGTCCGGCTGCAAATCAATCAGCTGGCTGTAATCCTGCGCGGCGGCTTCATAATAACCGGCGGCAAACTCCGCCAGCCCGCGGTTTAAATACAACAGCGGGGAATGGGGGTTTAAACGCTCCGCTTCGGAAAAATCCACCAGCGCCTGGCTCATTTTGCCCTGTTTGCTGTAAGCCACGGCGCGGTTTAACAGCGCCATAAAATAATTCGGCCGCAGCATCAGTGCCTGGTTTAAATTCACAATCGCGTCCTGGTAGCGGCCTTGGTCTATATATACCGCGCCGAGATTGTTGTAGAGTTCGGGGCGGCGGTAATTTAAACTGATGGCCTGTTCATAATCGCGCGCGGCCAGGGCGCGGTTTTTTTGCAGGTCGCCCGATTCTTTGGGAGGCAGCTGCTCATAGGCCAGGCCGCGGCTGGCGTAAGCGGCGTAATTTTCCGGATTGTTTTTGATAATGGTGGAATAGTAGCGTATGGCTTTTTCAAACTGTCCTTTATCGGCGGCTACCTGCGCTTTGCGAAACAGCGCCGTTTCTCCGCCGCCGCAGGCGGCCAGCATGCACACGGAAAAAGCAATAAACAAAAATTTCTTCATTTTTCCTCCCTTTGGGGCTTTTTGGCGGGGAACAAAAGCGCCAGCGCAAGCATAACGCCGCCCACTGTGATAAAACTGTCGGCCGCGTTAAACACGGGCCACACCCTTAAATCTACAAAATCCACGACAAACCCTAACGCTATTCTATCATAAAGATTGCCCAATGCGCCGCCCAAAATCAGCACCAGCCCCCATTTAACCAGCGGGCCGTACGCGCAGAGCTCTTTCCAGCACTTTATCAGATAGGCTATAATCAGCAGGGTCACCAAAATCAGTATCAGGTTTCCCCCCTGCATTATACCAAAAGCCGCGCCGGTGTTTTGCACATAGCGCAAGTGCAAAAACGGCGCGACAATGATATCGGTGTCCGTCAGACAGGCCAGCGTCAGGCATTTGGTCAGGCGGTCTATAAACAAAAGTACGGCCACCGTCCAAATTTCGGCCTTATGCGCGCGGACCCATATGCGCAGACGGGAAAACCAATTAGGCAACGGTCTGCTCCTCGGGCACGGTCAGTCCCTCCCGCTCCAGCACGGCGGCGCAGCGGTCGCACAGGTCGGTATGTTTGCGCCCTTCCTGCCCCACTTCTTCCTTCCATTGCCAGCAGCGGGCGCATTTTTGGCCCCGGGCATGTTCCACCGCCACTTCCAGCGGCAGGGAGCCGTCCTGTACTTCTGCGGCAGATACGATGAAGATTTCCGGCCACAGCGCAGTGTTTTCCGTCAGAAATTTCTTTGTTTCCGCGTCATTGGTTTTCAAAATGACTTTGGCTTCCAGCGCAGAGCCGATAACGCCTTTTTGGCGGGTTTCTTCCAGCGCTTTTTGCACGTCCTCACGGAGTTGGCGGATGCGCGTCCATTTTTCTTCCAGCGCCGCATCGGCGGATAAAGAAGCGTGCTGCGACATATCGGACAGAAACACGCTCTGCGCCAGCCCCTTTCCGGCGGGAATTTTCAGCAGTTCCTGCCAGGCTTCCTCGCAGGTAAAGCACAAGACGGGAGCCAGCAGCTGCAGCAGCGTGCGCACGATTTCAGCCAGCGCGGTCTGCGCGCTGCGGCGCGCCGGAGAAGAAGCGCCCAGCGTATACAGGCGGTCTTTGGACGCGTCCAGCAGGAAGGAGGACAGGTCCAAAATGCAGTAATCCGTAATGGCGCGCACGGCGCGGCGGAAATTAAACTCTTCGTATCCGGCGCGCACTTCGGCAATCAGCCGGTCCAAACGGCCCAGCATATAGCGGTCCATTTCCGCCAGTTCGGCGGCGGGCACGGCGTGTTTTTCCGGTTCAAAGTCCGACAGATTGCCCAGCGCATAGCGCACCGTATTGCGCAGCTTGCGGTAGGTGTCAATCGGTCCGCCCAAAATTTCATCGGAGATGCGCACGTCGCCCTGATAATCCGAAAACGCCACCCACAGGCGCAGGATGTCCGCGCCGTATTTGTTGATGACGTCCTGCGGGTCTACGCTGTTGCCCAGGGATTTGTGCATGGGGCGGCCCTGCTGGTCCAGCACCATGCCGTGCGTCAAAATGGTTTTAAACGGGGCCGTGCCCTCCAGCGTATAAGACGGGATATAAGAGCTTTGGAACCAACCGCGGTGCTGGTCGGAGCCTTCGGAATATACGTCGGCGGGGAAGTCCAGCCCGCGGTCTTTCAGCACCGCCGCCCAGGACACGCCGCTGTCCAGCCACACGTCCAAAATATCGGTTTCTTTTCTGAACTCCGTGCATCCGCAGGAGCAGTGATAACCCTGCGGCATGAGTTTTTCCACGGGGTCGGTAAACCAGAAATCGGAGCCTTCTTTCATGGCGCGCGCTTTGACAAACTCAAAAAGATTGTGGTCAATTTGCGCCTTGCCGCATTTTTTGCAGTACAAAATGGTGACGGGCGTGCCCCAGAAACGCTGGCGGGACAGACACCAGTCCGGCCGCAGGCCGATCATGGAGCGCATACGTTCGCGCCCGCCGGCGGGATAAAAACGGACATGGTCCAAATTATCCATCAGCTTTTGGCGCAGGCCGTCTTTGTCAATGCTCATAAACCACTGTTCCGTGGCGCGGAAAATAATCGGGCTGTGGCAGCGCCAGCAGTGCGGATAGCTGTGCACAATTTCCTGCTCTTTAATCAGCGCGCCCAGTTCGTCCAGTTTCTTCACCATCAGCGGATTGGCGTCAAAGACGTTCATGCCTTCAAAAATGCCGGCGTCTTTGGTATAGCAGCCTTTTTCGTCCACAGGGCAAAAGGTTTCCAGGCCCCACTGTTTGCCGGCGTGGAAGTCGTCCTCGCCGTGGCCCGGGGCGATATGCACGATACCCACCCCCGCGTCCATGGTGACAAAGTCTGTCCAAATGACGGGGTTTTCTTTTTGCGTCAGCGGGTGGAAATATTTTTGGCCGACCAGCTTTTCGCCCGGCACGGTATTTACTTGGCGGGCTTTCAGGCCGGTATTTTTCAAAAATTCTTCGGCCAGTTTTTCGGCCACCACGTAATATTCCTGCGTGCGTTCATCCTGCAGGACGGCGTAATTTTCTTCTTTATTGACGGCGGCCGCCCGGTTGGCAGGAATGGTCCAAGGGGTAGTGGTCCACACGCCGAAAGACACCGGTTTGGAAAAATCCAAATCCCCGAACACTTCTTTGATCGGACTCACCACTTTAAAACGCAGGTAAATAGACGGAGAGGAAGCGTCTTTATATTCCGTTTCCGCATCGGCCAGGGCCGTTTCGCAATGCGGACACCAGGTAATGGTTTTCTGGCCTTTATAAACGTAGCCTTTTTCAATCAAATCCAAAAATACGCCGATAGTAATGCCTTCGTAGCGCGGGGCCATGGTCAGATACGGGTCGTCCCATTCGCCCTGCACGCCCAGGCGTTTGAACCCCTGGCGCTGCAGGTCAATATATTTGGCCGCAAAGGCGCGCGCTTTTTTGCGGAAGGCCGGCACATCGGTAACGTGCTTTTTGTCTATTTTCAGCTCTTTCATCAGCGCCTGCTCAATAGGCAGGCCATGGCAGTCCCACCCGGGCACATACGGCGTATAAAAGCCCATGAGCGCGCGGCTTTTTAAAATAATATCCTTAATGGTCTTGTCCAAAGCGTGGCCAATGTGAATGGCGCCGTTGGCATACGGCGGCCCGTCGTGCAGCACAAAATGTTTGCCCGCTTCGTTTTTCTTCAGTATGGCCTGGTAAAGGTTGATTTGTTTCCAAAAGTCCAGGATTTTGGGTTCTTTCTGCGCCAGTCCGGCACGCATGGGAAAATCCGTTTTGGGCAGCAAAACGGTGGAGGAATATTTGTTTTTAGCCATGTTTTACTCTCTTATATTTAAGGATATATTCTATTATACGAAATATGAACATACGGCACACAACCCGAATACAAGAAAGCCCCGGCAATCATACGCCGGGGCTTCCACAAAAAGGACGAGCTACTTTACCGTACAGTAACAATGTTTACTGCCAAATGTGTTGCCGCACACTCCGCCCATACTTTTGCAAACGCTGTAAGCCACGTCATTGTTCCGCTCGGCCAAACAGGTTTCATCCGTCTTTTTTCCTCCCTGCAGTCTTTCCCTCCAACCCAGAGGAGCATCATCCATAGAAGGCTTGGTATATACTTCTATCAGCGAATAAGCCGAACTGCCGGAACCGGCGGCATAAATGCGCATGCCGTATTTGCCGCAGGCATATCCGGTGCCGACCGTACTGCCGCTTAACGCCGTTTGGGTACATTCCGGAAATGAAACGGATAAATTCTCTAAATTTTCCTCATATTCACCTGTTTCCAGCCAATGGAGAGACTGGGCATCTCTTAAAGTTTTTAAATTGGGAAGCAAAGCCCCCAGACGGCTCTTTTCCACCGCCCTTTCATACTGAGGCAACGCTATAGAAGATAAAATGCCAATAATCAGCACCACGACCAAAAGCTCTATCAGCGTAAAGCCGGCCCGTTTGATAGAAGGTGGTTGAGATTCTGAGTTACAGCTTCTCAGAATGACATCGCCGATAAAACCGCCTAAAACGCCTTCAGAGCGGTTTTTATTTTCCGGATACATTTTTTGATAAATTCTGTTCATAAGTGTATTCTATCAAAAAAAATACTGCGGTTTACAACATATCCATACTTGTTGGCTATCGTAAAACTGCAATCTATCCGATTATAAATATACGGTTCTGCGTTGTGAACCCTCATCCGGAATTGCATTTAATTCGCGTAGAGTAAGATAAAGGCAATTGATAAAAAAAGATTGTTCTTGTTCTTTACAATAATTAACAAGATTAGTAACGTCCATGCGTACCGTCATATCATAGATGGACGTGGTCATAGCTATAAATTCCCGAAACAATTCTGCTCTGTTTCATATCCCCATGTCCAATTTGATACATTCATTCATTTCGGCATCTCAGACTAAAACAATATCTGCTTGTTAACAGACACGGATAAATAGGTTAGCAGATTTTTATGAATTTTTCTATTTCTCAAATCTGCAATAAACATTGGCTTTTAATAAGTCATAAAGAAACCAACTTCTCTCTTTGGCCGCTATACAGTGTTCCTGTTCTGTAAGAGGACAAAGAGCTTTCACAACAGGACCGGCCTTCGGAAATATCTTTTTTTCATGGCGATAAAGCCTCTGGCGTGCCAGTCGGCACGCCAGAAGTTCTACGCTCGCGTTTCCTGGTTTACAAACAACAGCGTCATCATCTTGCTGAAGATTGCCTGTCAGTCGGAAAGCTCTCCGTCTGTTTTCTCATTCAAAGGCCATAAGTTGACTATTTTGCCGTTTATTATCACCTGCCTCACCCTTCTCCCGTTTTTAAGCGTTACCTGCAACATTGTTGCGTCCTTCGGCAAAGACTGTAAAATAGCCCCCTGCAAATCATTGACTGCGCGACGGGCATCTTCATTATTCGGATCTAATTCAAGTGCTTTTTGGAAATCCTCCAAGGCACCAGGCAAATCATTCAAATGTATTTTTACATCTCCCCGGTGGCCGTACGCTTCCGGCACAGAGTCCGGATAGAGCTCCAGGAAATGGGTAAAGTCCTCCAGCGCACCGGCAAAATCCCCCAGTTGTACTTTGCATGTTCCCCTGCCGAAAAATCCGCCGCCGTAATTAGGGTTATATTCTATAGCTTTGCTATAGTCTTCCGCCGCGCCCGTCCAGTCTTTAAGTGCTTTTTTGGCCTGGGCACGCATGGCATATGCTCTGCTGTTATTGGGATCAATTTCCAACACTTTGTTAAAATCTTCTATTGCTTCTTGAAATTTATTCAGTTTACAACGGGCTTCCCCGCGCTGCCCGTATGCTTCCAAATCGGCAGGCTGAGCTTTTATTGCCAGGGAATACCCATCTTCTGCTAAATTCGGATAACCCAGCAACATATTGGCATAAGCCCACAACTTATAGGGCTCGGCATAATGCGGATTTAAATCCGTGGCTTTCTTTAAAAGAGCGGGAAATTTTTCACGGTCAATATTAAACACTTCACTCTTCTGCCACATAATAAGTGCCTTTAAATAATATAGTTCGGCATTGTTTGCCTCCACCGCCAAAGCGCTGTCACATACCTTATCCGCTTCTTCCAGGTTTCCCTGCTGCAAAAAGGATTTTATTTTTTTAATATTTTCTTCCATACAGCCCTCCGGTGCATTTTTTGAATTTATAAAAATAT
>DWVB01000097.1 GCA_019120455.1 Candidatus Avelusimicrobium excrementipullorum | reverse complement strand
GTAATACGGGTTATTACGGTACACCCACGGCGCTATATTATACAGGTAATTGCCTTCCCACGCGCCAGCCAGCCGGCTCTGGATTGTCCCCGTCAGCGGGTATCCGGCACGCTGCCAATACAGCTGCGTGGCGTTTTGGTTCAGCGTATACTGCATTTTCCGCTGCTGCAATTCCTGGAAGGCTACTTGCTGCGGATCCTGTCCGTTGACGGACAGAACCTGCTCATACTGTCCCCATTCTTTGAGGTAATCGGTTAAAAACTTCGGCTTACCGATGTTGAATTTAAAGAAGTTCCCCAGGCCCAGTCTGCGCTCTTCCTGCGGCGTCACCGCCACCGGTGAAAATGCCAGCAGACTGTTGCCGGGCAAATTTTCCGCATTGGCGGAGAACGGCACCATGGAAGCCAAATTCAGCCGCAAAGGGGCACCGGCCGTACGGACCGCCTGACCTGTTGAAGCCGCCTGTACCGCTTCCGCTGTGCGCAGCGCATTTGTGGCCGCCGGCGTTCCCGTCAGTGCCGGAGCCGCAGCAGACGGCATTGTCGCCGTGCGCGTCAGAGCCGCACCTTCTGTAAGCAGGCTGCGCGTCCCCGTAAACACCTGTTCCGTCCGGACCAGGCTGTTAAGCCCGCTTTCCGCTCTTAAAAAGCCCTGTATGCCCGCACTGGGAAGCGGCGTCAAATTCAGCGACAGAGCCAAGGCAACAGAAGCACTTTTTCTTCTAAAGGCACGTCCTAAATCTCCGAACAGATTGCCGGCATCATATTTAAACCCTTCCCACCATTCGGCCGTATTTGCTTTCCAGCTCTTCCACAAACTCGGCTTTTCCAGCGGAGGGATTGCATTGACCGGTTTCCATCCCGTCACTTCCTGACCCAGCGCATTACGCACCGGCGTCGGCACATATGCCGGACTTACAGAAGAAGCCGCACCCGCATTTGTCGCTGCGGCGGCCGCACTTTGCGTAACCGGTTCCACCGCCGGAGCCGTTTTATGGGCAGCTGCCCACTCCTGCGCAGCCTGTATTTTGCTGCGTTCCATTTCCCGGGTGGCGCGCAGCCACTCTTCTCCGGCCGCACGCATTTCGGGGGTTAATTCCGCGGGCTGGGCCTTTGCCGCACGCAGCTGTTTTACCGGCGCTTCCAATTTTATCCGCGCCACCCCTGTGGCATCGGCCAATTTCGCCGTAAAAATATTTTTTAAACTGTTTGTCCCGTATTTCTGCAAGCGTCCCAACCGCACCACGCGGTTATAACCGGCCAACGTGCTTCTAAAGCCTTTGGCGCCCGCACCGGCACGGGCTATTCTGAACGCGCGGCCCATTTGCCCCAGGGCTTTGGCCCCGGAAGCCGCTCCTTTAACCAAACCGGCGCCCAAAGCCACCGTTCCGACCACCGCCAACACAATATCTATCCCGCCGGCCACCTGACCGGCTTTTTGCCAGTTTTGGTAACTGGCAATTTCCCGTTGGCTGGGAGAGCCTTGTTTACTCATTCCTTCCAAAGCCGTTGTATTACCGCTCTTTACATAAGCGTCTACCAGCATATTGTTTACGGCCAGTTTGGTATATGGATCCAAATCCGATTTTCCGCGGAAATACATACTGGCCGCCGCATATCCGGTTAAATTGATATGCGAAGCCTCCAGTTTCTTGTTCAACTCGGCCCAATCGGCGCGGTTGTCTACCTGATAACTCTTTCCCTGCCCGTTCATCACCATACCGTTATACGACATATCCCGCAAACGGTATCCTCCGGCCAGCGCGCCGCTCATAAACGCAGGAAATTGTATGCCCAAGCTGCCGCCTTTTCCCACAATGACCGTCTGTTGGGCCATCCGGTCCAGCACTTCTCTGGCGGCTGCACCGGCGGAGCTTTTTTCCTTGGATAATTCCGCCAAATAGGTCCCTAAATCCGTCCAGGCATTTCCCAGGGCTTTGTTTTCCGTCCGGTAAAAACTATATTCCTGCCCAATGGCCCAATCCCCTTGTTCCCACAGGTTTTTACTCGCTTTTACCCAGTCCCGCAAAGAAATAAAAGAAAAATCCTTTCCCAAAAGCCCTATATCCGGCAGGGCTTTGGCTACGGCATGCAGTTCGCCCGTCAAGATATCCTCTCCGCCCATAGCCAGCAAGCCCGCCGCCGTTACCATAATAACGGACGGCCCCATTATGCCATTATAACCCGCTTTAAACAAAGCCCCCAAGGCTTCCGCATCTTCACTGTTTCCGCTCTCTCCCAACACCGCCAAGGCAGCCGCTGCTTTTAACACGGACTCACATTCCTTCTGCCGTTTCTGTCCTTCTCCCTTCAGCTGTCCCATAAAGCCCAGGGCGCCACAGTTTTTATAACCGGCATACAGCCGGCCTCTTAAAAGACCGGCGGCCCAGGATTTGACTTTCGGCGAAACAGCGCCGACGGAGGCAAATACGGGCAACGCCTCCGTGACCATATTCAACACCAAGCCGGGATTTTTCTGGCCTGTTTCATAAATTCTTTCCGCCAAACGCTGAACATGTTTCAGGCCATCGGCAAAAGCCTTTTCTTCGGCTTGTTCAAAAACCTTTTTATAATCCCGTTCATATAAATCCTTGACGGCCTTTTCTGCATTTAACTCAAGATAGGCCTGCTTTAAAAGAGCACGTTCTTCATCCGTCCGGGCTTCTTTTAAAGCCTGATTGTATTCGGCGGACAACATGCTTTTATATTGTTCTTTAAAAACAGCGTACCCGTCTATCTCTTCCGCATCTGCGCTTAATGCTTTTACCGCCTCATCTACTTCCTGGGGCAGCGTCCCCAGTATCTTCGCTTCGCGCTCCAGTGCCTGCATCCGGAGTTCCACCGTCTGACGGACCCGCTCCGCCGCTGCGTTGCGCGTGTTGTCCTGCGGCATGACATAATTGAACTTCATCACCTGACGGCTGTCGCCGACGCCGCGTACGGCCTTTACCCGTGCACGATCCCGCCGCACGCCTTCCATAGCCTGCGCATAGGAGGGTGTAACGGAAGTGAAAAGTAATGCAAAACTGATAAGCAAAGATAAAAATTTAGTCATAATTACCTCATTTATAAAATACAAATCCGTATAATAAGAATACACCTTTTATATTTATAGTATAACACCGGCCCCGTTTAAAGTACATAGGCCAAAAGGCTCTGCCAAAAGGGGAATTTGGACCTAAATAAAATTTGGGCCCTTACCCCGCAAATACGCGATAAAACCCCACCCTGCAAATGAAACGGCCAAAGCCCTTCTCTACAAGCATTACGGCAACGGCAAATTAGTGGATATATATTTAGTTTAATCCTATAAGAGCAGTTTGTAAAGGGGGTTTTTGTTCTTTTCCAGCGGGATATGAAAGAAGTATAATATATAAAAGGCCCGCGCAAGCGGGCCGCTTTTCGGCTGGATTTATGAACATAGGCAAATTTAAACTTTCACGCAAGTGGACCATTTTTTCCGTAACGGCCAACGGGACGTTTATGTCCACGCTGTCGGCGGGTATTGTAAATATTGCGCTGCCCACCATGTCGGCGCAGTTTCAGGTGGACCTGGACCATATACAGCTGGTGGTCAGCATGTACCTGCTGGTGCTGACGTGCCTGCTGCCGGTATTCGGCAAGCTGTCCGATCTTTACAGCCGCAAATGGATGTACCTGGGCGGATTTATCGTTTTTGGCGTAGGGGCCCTGATGGGAGCGGTGTCCAAGTCCCTGGGCATGATGCTGCTGGCCCGCGCGGTGCAGGGGATAGGATCATCGGCCATGATGGCCACGTCCCAGGCGTTAATTGCGCAGATTTTCCACGGCAAATCCCGCGGCAAGGCTTTTGGGGCCATCGGGGCGGTGGTGGCCTGCGGCAGTTTGGCCGGTCCGGCCATAGGCGGAGCCTTAATTCAGCTGTGGGGGTGGCCGTCGGTATTTTGGGTGTCGGTACCGATATGTATTATTGGCGTATGGAGGGGGATTTATATTATTCCGCGTTTTAAAGCCGTTAAAAAAGCCAAAATGGACTGGTACGGCGCCTTATGCTACAGCCTGACAAGTTTTGTCTTTTTGTATGCCTTAAACACAGGGTCCGCCAGCGGCTGGGGTTCTGGCAAAATTCTGACCTGTTTTGCTTTATCCGTTGTCTTTTTCATCTTGTTCCTGCGGCGGGAGAGGACATCGCGCAGTCCGTTTATAGGACTGGATATTTTTAACATTCCGGCCATTTCCTACGGTATTATAGTGGCGGTGCTGGGCTTTATGTCTTTATTTACCAACTCGGTGCTGCTGCCTTTTTATCTGACGGACATTATGCACATGGACCCCCTTAAAATCGGCGCGCTGATGCTGCCTTTCCCGCTGACGCTGGCGGCGGCGTCGGCCGTGTCCGGCGCTTTGTGCGCGCGCTGGCCCGCACGGATTATTACCACCGTGGGATTTGTATTTTTATTTATATCCACGCTGATGTTTGCTTTTATCGGCACCAGCCCGAGTATTTCCTATATCATTTTGGCCCAGCTGGTTATGGGTGCGGGAAGCGGCACGTTTCAGGTGCCCAATAACAACACCGTCGTCAGTGCGGCCCCCAAAGAAAAACTGGGCGTAGTAGCCAGCGTCAATGCTTTGGCGCGCAACGCAGGCATGATCATGGGTATTGCGCTGTCCGTAGCCATTTTTACGCTGGTACGCAAATATGCCGCCGCACAGGGCATGGAAACAGTGCCCGCCTTTATACGCGGTTATATGGCGGCTATGACCTTCGGTGCGCTGTGCGCGCTGGCGGGGGGAATATTGTCAGCCAAGAGAGATTAAAGAGAGAAAGAACAGGCCTTTAAAACGGTGTCCCTTATGGTCTTCCATTGAAAATATCCGATGTGAAAAACCCCGCTCACAGGAGCGGGGTTTTTGTGACGACAACAGATTAATAATTTTCCGGATGGACCATGAAATAAGCCTGCGGGTGCGCGCACACGGGGCACACTTCGGGGGCTTTTTCACCGATGTGAATGTGGCCGCAGTTGGAGCATTCCCACATCACAATGCCGGCTTTTTTGAACACTTCCTGCGCTTCCACATTGTGCAGCAGTTTGCGGTAGCGTTCTTCGTGCATTTTTTCAATCTTGCCGACGGCTTCAAACAAATAGGCCAGTTTGTCAAAACCTTCTTCTTTGGCGGTTTTGGCAAAGCCGGCATACATGTCGGTCCATTCATAGTTTTCGCCCTGGGCGGCGTCTAACAAATTGGCGGCCGTACCCGGGATATCGCCGTCGTGCAGGTATTTGAACCACAGTTTGGCGTGTTCTTTTTCGTTGTTGGCGGTTTCTTCAAAAATCTTGGCAATCTGCACAAAGCCTTCTTTTTTGGCTTTGGAGGCGTAATAGGTATATTTGTTGCGGGCCTGGGATTCGCCGGCAAAGGCGGTCCACAGGTTTTTTTCAGTCTGGGATCCTTTCAGTTCCATATTTTCTCCTCTAAGTTAGGTTCCGTCCGGCGGCCGCGGGGAGACGCGCCGCCTGCAAAACCCCTTGCTTCTTTACTTCTTTTCGCCCGCCGCTTTCCGGCAGCGGTTGCAAATCCCCCGAAATTGGAGATTTACGTTTTTTACTTCACCAAATTCACCAATATTGGCCGGCACCAAAGCCGCATCCGGCACGGCGGCCGGCACGTCATAGACTTCGCCGCAGGCCGTGCAGACAAAATGGGAATGCGGCGTTAAATCGGCGTCAAAGCGGGCTTTGTTGCTGTTGCCCACGCGCGACACCAGGCCGGCCTCTTCCATGGAAGAGAGGGTGCGGTACACGGTATCCAGCGAAATATTGGGCATTTTTTTGCGCACCTGCCCAAATACGGCCTCCGCGCTGGGGTGCTCTTTGGACTGGGCCACCGTGCGGAAAATTTCCAGCCGCTGTTCCGTCACGCGCAGATTGCGCCGGCGGCAGAGTTCTTTAAACTCTTCCACGCGGTTTTTCAGCTCCGGCTGACGGGATATTTGGGTATGGGTATACATAAAAAAACCTTTTTAAGAATTATTCTTATTGAGTAAAGTATAGCATATCTTTTTTAGGCGGACAAGTCTTTCTTTTTTGCTATACTGTAACGGCGGAAGATATGAACAAAAATTATCCGAATACTTGGCACAGTATCATTGTAGGAGCGGGCGCGTCGGGCCTGTTCTGCGCCGGCTCTTACGGCGCGCCCAAACTGCTGCTGGAACATAACCCCCAGGCGGGACGCAAACTAAATATTACCGGCGGGGGAAAGTGTAATTTTACCAATTTGCGTGCCTTTCCAAAGGCCTACCTCTGCGGCGGAAAACATTTCTGCCAGCCCGCGCTGGCGGCGTTCAAGCCGGCGGATTTTACGGCCCTGCTGGAGCAGGCGCATATTCCGTTTTATGAAAAAGAAGACGGCCAGCTTTTTGCCCACCGTGCCGAAGAAATCACCTCCCTGCTGGTGCGCCGCGCCCGTGAACAACACTCGGAAATTCTCTTTAATACCAAAGTTTTACATATAACACAGGGTCAGGGACTGTGGCGCCTGGAAACCTCCCGCGGGGTATTTTACGCCCAAAACATGGTGCTGGCCAGCGGCGGATATTCGTATCCTTCGCTGGGGGCGGACGGCTTTGCCTGGCGCGTAGGTAAAGAACTGGGCCTGCAAACCCTGCCGCCCAGGCCCGCGCTGGTATCGCTGCCCCTGCCCGTTCCGTGGCGCGCGGTATGCCGCGCCCTGGCCGGAAACAGCCTGCCTGCGGAAATATCCGACGGAAAAAGAAAAGAGCGGGGCATGCTTTTATTTACCCATGAAGGCATCAGCGGGCCGGCGGTACTGCAGATGTCTTTATATTGGAAAGAAGGGGAAAAACTGCGCCTAAATTTCCTGCCGGATACAGACGCCGAAATCTATTTAAAAGAACACAAAAACAGTCCGCAGGCATTTTCCAAAATTCTCTCACCTTTTATCAGCCCTAAAATAGCCAAAGCCTGGCTGGGGGAGCTGGACGTACGCGCCGCCGACGCCAAAAAAGATATATTGCACGCCGCGGCACGGCGCCTCAACGCCTTTGAAGTCATTCCCTCGGGTACGGGCGGCTTTACCCGCGCCGAAGTAACGGCGGGCGGGCTGGACACGGCGCAGTTTCACGCGGGAACCATGGAATGTAAAACGCTGCCCGGGCTGTTTGTCATCGGGGAAGCGCTGGACGTAACGGGCCGTCTGGGGGGCTTTAACCTGCACTGGGCCTGGGCCAGCGCGGCGGCCGCCGCCCGCTCACTGGCGCAGAGATGATAAAGAAAAAAATAGCGGCCCCGCATACGGATTTTGATATAATGAAAAAAAAGGAAAATATTATGGAACTGAAAAACGGACCCGTTTCTACTTTCAAACTTTTCTTTTACTCGCTTAAAGCGGCCAACCAGGCATTTGGCACGGTGCTGGCCCTGGCGGTAATGATTGTCTTTTTTGTCGCTCTGCTGGCGGGCATTTGCATCGGCGTTTCGGTGTTAATCAACAGTCCGTTCGGCTTAAAGGCCATTTCACTGCCCCTTCCCATTATAAATGCTTTCTTGCAAATCGTGTTTATGCTGGCCAGCATACGGATTTTGGGCGCCCGTTTTGAAAAAGCAGGCATCAGCGCCTATGAAAGTTTCCGCGACGCGGTGGTGCCGGCCGTGTATTTCATTATCAGCTCTCTTATATTGAGCATTATAGCCGCCGCCGTATTTTTTGTACTCTCTTTGTTCAACTCTTCCATGCTGATGGCGGTGGGCCTGCTGGCGGTGTGTCTGGCAATGCTCCCCTTCTGCTTTACCCAACAGGCGCTTATCCTGCGTGCGGAAGGGCCCATATCCGCGCTGCGCTACAGCTGGGAACTGGGAGTGCGCCATTATGTGCGCATTTTGCTTACTTCCATTCTGCTGATTTTATTCTTCGTCTTTCTGATTCTGGCCCTATTTTGCATACTCAAAGCCCTACTGCCCGCCCAATATGCTTTTTATCTTTCGGCCCAGGGCATGCCCATGCTGGCTTTGGTGCTGCCGATATTGCTGATGCAGGTGCCTAAACTGTATTTGCTGTTGGGCGGTTTTGTGCTGTTTATACTCTGGCTTTATTTCGTCCTGTTTGCGCAGGGAGTCTGGACGGGACTGTTTTTAAACCTGGACTATTTGGACCGCAACGCCGAAAGCCGTGAACTTAACGCCCGCGCCGAAGCGGCCGCCGCGGCGGTAAATACGCTGGCTTCCGACGTTATGCCCGACGTCTCCGTCAAGCAGGCTTCCGTCCGCACCGACGCCGACCCGGACACTGCCCGCCACCTGGACCAGGTATACCGCGCGCAGGAACATCTGGCCCGCGCCCTGGAGCAGGAAGAAGACCGTATGCCGACTATTTTATTTGATGAAGACATGGCCAGACAGCTGGCGGAAAGCGAAGAAAAAATGCGCCAAAGCAAAGAAGCGGCGGACAAACGCAAGGACGACGAAGAACCCAAAAGTATACAGATGTCCAACAAATCTTTATGAACAAATCTGAAGAAACCCTGACTCATGCCGAACTGATTTCCCGCTCCTGGCAGGAAATCAAAGGGCGTTTTGCCCCGTTTATGCTGCTGGCCTGTATAGCGCCGGCATTTTCATGGCTAATAGCCGGTCTGGCTTTTGGCCTGGACCCCATGACGCAAAGCGCGGCCCAGCAACAGCACCCGCTGCTGATGCTGTTGGTAAGCCTGCTTTCCGCCTTGGTCGGCAGCTACGGCACCGCCGCGCTGATATTATTTATCTGCAAACGTACCGATACGCCCTGGCAGGCGCTGCAAACAGCTTGGCACCCTTTCCTGCGTCTGTTCGGCGGAGGACTTTTAATGAGTGTGGGTATGTCGGCCGCGTTGATGCTGCTGGGCATTCTGCTGGGCGGAGCTGTATATCTGCTGGGAGCCCCTGAAGTGTTGTATCTTTTCATCCTGCTGTTCTTGTTTCTGTGCGCGGGAGTGCTGATGGTTTATTTCTGCCTGCTTCCGTATCTGTTGGTATTAACGGATATACCCGTTCTGTCCTGTTTTTCCGCCGCATTTCATTTGGTAAAAGGACGTTTTTGGTTTACCCTGGGACTGCTGTTTTTGGTGGGCCTGATTTCCTTTGGCATTACCATGGCGGCTGGAATCGCGCTGAGCATTTTTGTGACTGTATTCTCGCTTGTTTCCGGTCTGCTGGCGGGAATTTTAAGTTTCGTGTGGATACCTGTTGCCGGACTTATCGTACTGATTGTACAGGTGCCGATGTTGGCCCTGTATTTGGACCGCGTCAGTATTCATCAGGCCCCGCAGGAAACAGCGGACGGACAATGATTTACAGGGAGCGCCTTTTCCGGCACTCCCTTTTTTGTATAAAACAAGACTCCAAAGGAGAATAAATGAATACTGTGCTGATTACGCTGAATGTACTGGGAGGACTGGCTGTCTTCCTCTTTGGCATGAAAATAATGAGCGACGGCCTGCAAAAAATGGCCGGCGTTAAGATGCGCCAAATGCTCTCTATTGCCACGACAAACCGCTTTGCGGCCACGTTTTCGGGCCTGCTGGTGACTTCCATTATTCAGTCCTCCAGCGCGACCACCGTCATGGTAGTGGGCTTTGCCAGCGCGGGGCTGCTGAACCTTTATCAGTCTTTGGGCGTAATTTTCGGCGCCAACATCGGCACGACCATGACGGCGTGGATCGTCAGCGTGTTCGGGTTTAAAATCCAGATTTCGCTTTTTGCCCTGCCGGTAATCGCCGTAGGCTTTTTCTTCCAGTTCCTGCCCTCCAAATGGGTGGCCGTGCGCCGCGCGGCCGAAGGCCTGCTGGGTTTCGGGCTTTTGTTCCTGGGACTGGACATTATGAAAAACGCCATCCCGGCGGACTTTGCCCAAAGCCCGTTTGTGGTGGAGTGGCTGTCCAAATTTACGCCGGACACCGCCGCCACGCTGATTTTGCTGATTGCCACGGGCACCATACTGACGATGATTTTGCAGTCCTCCAGCGCCGTCATGGCCATGACGCTCACCTGCGCCGCGGCGGGCATTATCAATTTTGAAACCTCCTGCGCGCTGGTGCTGGGGGAAAACATCGGCACCACCATCACGGCCAACCTGGCCGCCATAGGCGCCAGCAAAACCGCCAAACGCGCCGCCGTGGGGCACTTTCTGTTTAACTTTATCGGCGTCATCTGGGTCAGCCTGATTTTTAAACATTTTATCGCGCTGGTGGACTGGATTGTGCCCGGCTCTCCTTACGGTACGGATACGGGTGTGCTGACGGCCACCCTGCCGTATCATATTTCCGCGTTCCATACGACGTTTAACGTACTTAATACGCTGATTATGCTGCCGCTTTTAAAACAGCTGGCCGCACTGACGCTGCTGATTATCCCCAAAACCAAACGCGAGGACAAACACCACGACACTGAGCTGGTCTACCTCAATGCGCCTTTTAACCAAACGCCGGAACTGGCCGTACTGGCCGCGCGCAACGAAGTGGCCCGCATGCTGGGGTTTGTTTCCAAACTGACAGACAAGCTGCTCTACGCCATGAAAACAGACGACGACAAACTGTTTGAACGCCTGATTTCAGACGCGCGCGAAGCCGAAAAAACCACCGATATTTTGGAACATAAAATCAATACTTATCTCACGCAAATGACGCACGGCAACCTCTCCAGCCATGCCGTAGCGCAGACGGTGGCCCTGTTTGATTTAACCAATTCCATAGAAAGCATGGGCGACTGCGGGGAAAAGGTGGCGAAAATCCTGGAAAAATTCCGCAAAACCAATCCGCCCTCTTTCAGCGAGCAGGATTTAAGAGCCATGGAAAGTATGGCCAAACAG
>DWVB01000096.1 GCA_019120455.1 Candidatus Avelusimicrobium excrementipullorum | reverse complement strand
AAGAGCAGAAACAGGGCTGTCCATTTTTTGAAAAGCGTAATAAGCCGCTCCTTCGGGGAAATTTCAATAAAAAAGCCCGCGCAACGCTGCAGCGCGGGCTGATTGTCAGAAAACAAAAAAACGCCGGACCGAGTTATTTGGTCGGTCTTTTGGCCAGTCCGCTTTTAATGCAGTTGGTGCACACGTAGGCCGTCTGCGTTTTGCCTTCCAGGACCACTTTCTGTTTTTGCAGGTTGGGGTTGAAGGTGCGTTTGGTTCTGAGGTTGGAGTGGCTGTAAGAACCGCCGGACACGGGGCCTTTGCCACAAATTGCACATTTATACGCCATAAATTCCTTCCTTGTATTGAGTTAAATTCGGTCTTTATATTCTAGTAAATATTGCCGCTTTTGTCCATTAATGGGCTTGTTCTTTGGGCGGGAAAATCTTGCTGGCAAAGATGGACAGGGCCAAAATGCACACGATGACGCCCAAAGACAGCGGCACCGGTACTTTGACATGGTGCGAAATCAGCATTTTTACGCCCACAAAGAATAAAATGACGGAAATGCCGTATTTGAGGTACGGAAAACGCCCCGCCATGCCCGAAAGCAGGAAATACAGCGAGCGCAGCCCGATAATGGCAAAAATGTTGGAGGAATATACCAAAAACGTATCCCGCGTAATGCCCAGCACGGCGGGAATGGAGTCTATGGCAAAAATCACGTCCGACATTTCAATCACCAGCAGCGCGGCAAACAGCGGGGTGGCGAACCATTTGGCGTTTTCTTTGACAAAGAAGTTGTTGCCGTGGTAATCCGTTTTGATGGGCATGATTTTCCTAAAAACTTTTAAGATAAACGAGTTGCCTGGGTCCATTTTTTCGTCTTCTTTTTGCAAAAGCATTTTGGCGGCAGTAAAAATCAGCAGCGCGCCGAATACATAAATCATCCAGGAGAAGGCCGAAATCAGCTGTACGCCCACGAAAATGAAGATAAAGCGCATGACCACCGCGCCCAAAATGCCCCACAGCAGCACTTTGGGCTGCAAATCGTGCGGTACGGCGAAATAGCCGAAAATCATGATAAAAACAAACATGTTGTCTATAGACAGGGAATATTCCAGGATATATCCCGTGTAAAACTCCAGCGCATGGCGCGGCCCTTCAAAAAGCCAAATGGCCCCGCCGAACAGCGCGGCCAAAGACACCCATGCCGTCACCATCAGCGCGGCTTCTTTGATGGATACATGGCCTTTGTGCTTATTCAGCACGGCCAGGTCAACAAATAGGGCGGTTAATACAACAATCCAAAAGGCGACCCACATCGCAACTGATACGGTGGTGGTAACTGGTTCCATAGACGCTCCGGTAATAAAAGTGGAAAACGGCTGCCGAAAAGAGATAAAGCAGTGCCCGTCTTTGTTTTGTCCGTCTGCGCGGACAAATTACAGCCGAGAATGGGAGTCCCCTGCGGTAAAATCCCTGACGGGATTTTCCTTCGGGCCGGGCTTCGCGGTTTTTGCCTTTCGGCCTTTGGCCTCAAACAAAAACATCACTGCGGCCTTCGCCTCCCAACGCGGGCAAAGCAGTTTGCCCGCTTTCTCGTGCCCGCCTGCGCGGACAAATTACAGCCGAGAATGGGAGTCGAACCCACAACCTACGGTTTACAAAACCGTTGCTCTGCCAGTTGAGCTATCTCGGCGTAATTTACCTGCATTTATCATATCAAATTTATTTGTGGCCCTACAAATTGCCCCGCCGCATTGTGCTACAATAATATATATTCCGCCGGAGGGTGTGTATGAAGAAATATTTTTTGTTATGGGCGCTGGTCTGCCCCGTGCTGGGGTTTGCCGCGGCGCCGAATTGTGCCATAGAAGAAGAGCTGCCTTTAAAATTAATGGAGCAGCAGCTGACGCGCAGTTTTAAAATCTTAAAAAAGCAAAATCCGCCTATTTATTATCTTTCTTATACCTATAAAGAAGGAGAGGACGCAGTGCTGGGCGTGGCCTATGACGGAGTGGCTGTCAAACGCGTGACGCCTGTGTCCAGCGCCGAGGTAATGGCGCGTGCCGGCAGCACCAAACTGGATAATACCCGCGCCCTGCGCGGCGAACGGGAAAACTGGGAACTGCCTGTCTGGTCCGCTCCCGTGCCGGATCCGTCCGACCCCAAAGGGTTTCTGACGGCCTGGTGGAAGGGCACGCAGCAGGCGGCGGAAAACGCCCAGCGGGATTTCAGCCGCGTGCAGTCCAATGTGCGTTCCATGGCGGCCGTGCGTGACCAGTCCGATGATTTTGTATTTCCTCCCAAAGAAACATACTGCCGGACGGAAAAATTACAGGAAATAGATTTAACACAATATGAAGATATGCTCAAAGAGGCCTCCCGCTTGGCGCGCGGGAAGGACTTTGTGCTTACTTCGTCCTTTTCCGTCAGTGCCGAACAGGGGCACCGCTATTTTGCAGACAGCCGCGGTACGCGCCTGAAAACCCCGTATTCTTTTTTCCGGCTGGCGTATCAGTTTTCCGGCCGCAGTAAAGACGGATTAGAAATCAGCCGCGACGGCATTTATGACGTACTCTCCCCGCAGGATTTTCCTTCGCGCGAAAAACTGCTGGCCGATGTGGACAAATCCCTGCGGGAACTGGAAGAGCTGTCCAATGCGCCGGAGGGGGACCCGTATAATGCCCCTACCATTTTAAAGGGCCGCGCCGCGGCGGTGTTTGTGCATGAGGTCATGGGGCACCGCCTGGAGGGATACCGCCTGAAAAACGCCGGCGACGGGCAGACCCTGGCCGGCAAGGTGGGCCAGCAGGTCATTTCGCCGCTAATTACCATTACGGCCGACCCGACGCAGACGCAGTTTAAAGGAGAGCCCCTGCGCGGGCATTATGAATACGATGACGAAGGCGTCAAGGCCCGCCCCGTAACGTTGATAGAAAACGGCGTACTAAAAAATTTCCTTATGCAAAGCAGTCCCATAGAGGGGTTCCCCGTTTCCAACGGTCACGGCCGCAAACAAACCGGCCGCCGCGCCGAAGCGCGCATGAGTGTTATCCGCGCCACGGCCTCGCAAACCGTGCCCTATGAAAAACTGGAAGAAATGCTGGTGGAAGAAATCAAACGCCAGGGCAAGCCGTATGGGTTTATCGTAGAGGATCTGGGCGGCGGTTTTACGCTGACGGGCACCGGCCTGCCGCAGAGCTTTAAGCTGGAGGCCAAGCGGGTGTTGCGCGTGTACCCGGACGGACATAAAGAGGTGGTGCGCGGACTGGACGTAGTCGGCACGCCGCTGGTGAGCTTTAACAAAATTTTGGCGGCAGGGGACGACGACACCTTGTTTAACGGCTCCTGCGGAGCCGAGTCGGGCTGGGTGCCGCAAAGCAATATTGCGCCGAGCCTGCTGTTTGAAAATCTGGAAATGGAAAAAACCCAAAAAAGTGATTTTAAACCGCCCGTACTGCCCGCGCCGGACGCGGAAGAGGAGGGAAAATAATGAAAAAATATTTCTTTCTTTTGTTGATTTGTCTGGCCTGGCCGCTGGGGGCGGCACAGCTGCCGGATAATATGTATTTCCGCGCGATGAATGACGAAATGCGCCGTACCCAAAAGCAGTTGCGCGTCAAGGGCAGCCCCAAGCCGTATTTTACGGCCTATAAAGTGATTGCTTCCTCATCGCAAAATTTCTCGGCGCAGTTCGGCGCGCCGTATGCCGTGCGGGAGGAACCCCAAACCTTGCTGGAAGCGGCGGTATATACATATGCCGGAGACGCCAAAAACAACAGCTCCGGTTTTGTAAACAATGCGTATTATTACCGTCCGGCGTCGGCTTCGTCCGTCCCCGCCAGTTATGAAGGGCTGCGCCGCATGCTGTGGCGGCTGACCGACAGCGCCTATGTGGCGGCGGGGGATTCCTACGAAAAGAAAATGGCCTATAAACGCCAGAAAAATCTAACGGACGATTTGCCGGATTTTTCAAAATCCCCCAAGGCTTCTTATGTAGAGGAGATTATGCCTTTTCCAAAGGCGGACGCGGAGCAATACCAGCAGCTGGTCAATGAACTTTCGGCTCTGGGAAAACGGCTGCCCTATTTGGAAAATTTCGGTGCTTCTTTGCGCCTGGCGCAGCAGGACATTTATTTTCTGGACAGCGAGGGGGATTTTTATCAATACAGCCAGCCTTCCTGCGCGCTGATACTTTCTTCTTCCTTGCGCAATAAAGACGGCTATCAGGAAAGCCTGACGGATAATATTCCGCTGGAATGCGGCCAAACGCCGGACGCGGCAGAACTGCGTGCGGAAACGGAAGAATTTTTGACCCGTCTGCAGGATATATATCAGGCCAAAAAAGCAGAGCCCTATTTGGGGCCCGTTTTGCTGGAGCCCAAAGCCGCCGGCGGATTTTTCAACCAGCTGTTTATACGCAATGCCAATAATTCCAAGCCTTTGCTGTCGGCCCAGGCGGAAACGGACGGCACCGCCGGCCAGTTTAAGGACAAACTGGGCATGCGCGTCATCAGCCATTTGCTGGACGTGTATGACCGGCCGCAGCTGCGGGAGTATAAAGGCCGGTCTTTGCCGGCGTTTACGCCGCTGGACGATGAAGGCGTGCCGGCGCAGGAGCTGCAACTGGTGCAAAGCGGCAAACTGCTGGCCCTGCCCACCGTGCGCAGTCTGATTGAGGGGCAGAAGCAAAGCAACGGCCACGCGCGCATGAGCGGCTGGATATACCCGCGCGCGGCGCTGACCCATGTGTTTTTTGTGCCGAAAACGTCCCTGACGCAGGAAGAACTGGAACAAAAACTGCTGGACCGCTGCCGGGAGCTGGGGCTGGAATACGGATATATTTTTCCGCGTTTTCCCGTCATTAACGGCGGTAAAGGGGAGGGGAGTTTTGCCTGGCGCATTTATACGGCTGACGGACGCAAAGAACCCGTCTACGGCCTGCGTTTGGAAGGCATAACCACGCGCAGCCTGCGGGATGTGTTGGCGGCGGGCGCAGACGAAGAAGTATCCGTATTTACGGACAGTTCCACCATGCTTCCTTTTGCGGTGGTGGCCCCGTCCGTGCTGGTGGACGAGATAGAAATTTTGCCTACGCAGCGCAAACCGGACCGCGCGCCGTTTGTGCCTCTGCCGTAACAGACTATGAAAAAGGCGGCCCAAAAGGCCGCCTTTTTATATTTATGAATTGTTTATTTTCCGTTTAGCAGTTTGTCGGCTACGCGGCGGGCGAAAGAGTCTTGGTCCAGTTCCTGTATTTTTTTCAGTTGTTCCCGCGCCTGTTTGGTTTGTCCCGTTTTCTGCAGGTTCATATACAACATAAACAGAGCCAGTTCATTGTCGGGATTTTGTGCCAGCAAGGCCTGTGTGTCCGCCAGTGATTGCTCATAATTCCCTGCCTGGTACAGCCACATAGCGCGCAGCGGTTTTAAATCTTCCCGTTCCGGCGCCAGCTGCAGGGCCACGTCCAAATCCGCCAGGGCGTCGTCAATGCGGTTTAAGCCTTTATAGGCGCGCGCGCTGAGCAGCCAGTAGGACGGATCTTCCGGATCTTCGGTCTTTGCCATGGTAATATTGATAAATGCATCGGCATAGTTGCGCTGTTTTAAAAACGTGTATGCATAGCGCGCGCGGTTGATGGACGGGGCCTGCGGGTTTAAGCGGAAAAATTCGTCATAATATTGGCGCGCTTTGGAATAAAACCCCATTTCTATGTAATTTTCCGCCTGGCCGGAAAGGGCCTCCAAATTGTTCGGCTCCAGCGCCAGGGCGCGGTCATAGAGTTCTATGGAGCGGTCAATCAGATTAGTGTGCTGGTATAAGGCGGCCGCCGCCAGCAGCAGGGGCACGTCTTCATCGTGAAATTCCAAAGCCTCCAAATACACTTCCAGGGCTTTTTCCGGCTGGTTCAGATGTTCATAGGATAAACCGAGCAGGCGGTAAGCGCGGGCTTCGCGGCGTTTGATATTTTTGGTTTTGTAAATATAATTGCTCAATTCTATGACGGCCTGGCGGTAATCGCCGCGGTTATAGGTTTCGCGTGCGTCTACAAATTCCTGCCGGTCTTTAAAACTGATGCCGAACAGCCCCGCCTGCGCCTGTACGGCGCAGAAACATAACAGGAAGGCGGGAATGAAAAATTTATTTTTGCACCACATCGTCTATCGCAAACAGGATAAGGTCTTCCTGCAGCGCCTCCAGTTCGTCATTAGCTGAGCGGATACCCACCTCTCCGGCTTCGTGCAGTTTGTCCAGCTCCAGGGTGCCGATATCCAATACGCGGTTTTGAATAACAAAGTTCGCCCGTTGGGCCGACTCTTCTATCATGGCGGCCCCGCGCACATCTCCTATACGCAATAAATAGGCGGCTACGGTTTGCGGAGCCTGCGAGAAAAAATCCGGCGGTGTAACGGAAGCAATAATATAATCGGCTCCTTTTTGTTTAACCAGGTCTACCGGCAGATAGTTGACCACCGCTCCGTCCACCAAATAGCGGTGGCGGTACGGCACGGGGTCAAACACCCCGGGCAGGTTCATGCTGGCGCGTACGGCAATGTCCACCGGACCGGAATCAAACACCACCTGTTCGCCGGTTTTTACGTCCATGGCGGCCGTGGCAAAAGGGATGACCATATCTTCAAAACGCATATGGCCGATTTGTTGATTAAAAAAGTCTTGCAAATTGCGCGAAGAGGGAAGTTTTTGCAAAAACAGCAATTTAAGCAGGCCCATCAGGTTGAAATCCGGCGTGATGGTGTCCATTTGAATATGCTGGCTGATTTCCCATAATTTATCCGTGGGCAAACCGGCTGCATACAAAGAACCTACTACCGCTCCCATAGAGGTGCCCGCCATGGCGTCTATGGGCACGCCGGCATTGTGCAACACTTCCAGTACGCCCACATGGGCAAAACCGCGCACGCCTCCGGCGGAAAGCGCCAGGCCCACTTTGGGCCTCTCCTGCGCAGGCAGGCTGATAAATTCTTCCCACAGAAAATCGCGCAAAATGGCGTCCTGCGTTACGCGGGGCAGCGCGTAAGCCGGCAAGGCAAAAGCCGCCGCCAGCATAAACAGGGCAAGCGCGTGGATTTTTTTCATACGGACTCCGTTATAAATCCTGGCCGATGGCCCATTCCAGACCGGCTTTGGCCGTCAGGTTTTGGCGGATGGCTTCGTAATAGCTGCGGCCGGTTTGGTAATACGCGTCCAGCGCTTCCAGAGCGGTCAGGTCCGGCGCGGCGGCGCGTTCGGCCTGTGACAGCAGTTTCTGCACGTCCCGCCAGGTTTGCTGGCGGCTGATGGCTTCGGCCTGCCAAAAAACCAGATCGGCGTAATTTTCGGCCACCTGCACGCGGATAGAGTCCTCTATGGCGGCGCGGCGCAGCGTGCTTTGTTTTTGTTCGGCTTTGCGCTGGGCGTTTTGGGTAGAGAGGTTGTAAGGCAGCGGCAGACGCACGGCCAGCGAAATCTGTTTGTTTTCGTCGTCTAAATTGTCAAAGCCCAGCCTTTCATAACTGCCCGTTAAAATCAAATCGGGATACCGGCGCGACAGGGCCAAATCAATGGCCAGGTTGTCCAGCTCCAGGGCGTAAATGGCGGCTTTAAGCTCGGGGCGGAATTCCATGGCCCATAAATTCAGGCGGGGCAGATCCAGCTCCACTTCCACGGGTTTAAAATCTCCGCGGACTTTGATTTGCGAGTTAAGTTCTTTGTTGAGGCTGACCAGCATGGCCAGCTGCGCTTTTTGCAGCTCGTTGTCCGCTTCGCTTTTTAACGAAGTAAGGCGCGAGAGCAGATATTGGGTCTTGACTTTGTTCCAGGCTCCCGTATGCAGACTGCGGGAATAACGGCCGGCTTTTTGCTGCACTTTTTCGGCCAGCTCTACATTATGCTGGGCATAAAGCAGACGGAAAAAAGACTTTTTGATGTTCAGCACGGTGGCGTTTTTGACGGCTTCGTATTTGCTTTGCACCTGTTTTAAATTCGCTTCGGCCATTTTAAGGGTGTTTCGGAAGCGGCCGCCGGCATAAAGGTATTGTGTGGCGGTTATCCCCGCGCCGAAAAACTGGTGTTTCATGTCATCGGACAACAGGTCATTGTTGGGAATAAACCGGTTGGCCACCGAATCGGGCAGCACCATGGGGTAGTCCAGGTCGTACCAGGTGGCCGTGCCTTGCAGGGAAAACTGCGGCAGGAACAGAAATTTGGCTTCTTTTACTTTTTGTTCCGCAATAATAATTTCCTGCTGGGCGGCCAAAAAATCGCTGTTGTTTTCCAGCCCCAGCCGGATTGCGTTTTCCAGCGTCAGTTCGTCGTTAATCAAACTGGAAAACCGCAGCCCGTATTCGCGTTGCGCCGCCGCAGGCAGGGCCAGGCACAGCGCCAGACACAGCCAAAAAAGTTTTTTCATACGCCCCCGTTTTTGCTTTTTTTGATTTCCTCTTCCACGCGGTCCATCATGTTGTTAAATTCATCTTGCAAGTCCGTCAGCTGGTCCCCTTTGCGCAGGTGTACCCGCTGGGAAAAATCTCCTTTGGCTATGGCTTTGCAGGTCTGTTCAAAGCGGTATACGGGGCCGGCCATTTTGTGCGATACGATGGCCGAAATCAAAATGACAAAGATGACATAAATGATAATTTTATAAATAAACCCGTATGCCAGGGAGGGGAAATGGTCGTACAGGGGCTGGAGCAGGACGGGATATTGGTCAAAGATGTCGTTTAAAGTGAACGTCAGCTCAAAAGCCATAATCAGCAGCCCCGCCAGTACGCTTAAAATAATCAGCGTCATGTAGCTGAACTGAAGTTTCTTTTTAATAAAAATCGTGCGTCTTTTAAACTGCGGCGCACCGGCAGGCGGCTGCTTTTGCATAAGACCTCTTGGCAAACATTAGAAATTCGTTACATAGCGCAACTGCAGTATGCGTTCATTTTCGTCCCCGCGGCCGATACGGCGCACCGCGCCCGCCAAAGCCAGCGAGGGGGTAATGTTGATATTGGCGCCCAAATTAAAACGGGAATCGCGCATATTGTTGATATTGTCCCATTCGCCGAGCAGGGTGACCCAGTCGCTCAGTTTCCAGGACATACCCATAAAAAAGTACAGGTCGTGGCGGTCAAAATCAGACAGATTCATACCGGCCGACGCATTCAGTCCCGGGGTGAAAATTTCACGCGTCAGGGTAATGTAACCGCCTTTGCGGTCGTCCATGTATTCGTCAGACGGACGATTGTAACCGTAGCGGCGGCCGTCGTAGCCTATGGCAATGGCGGGCAGGTACAGACTGCCGTCAAAAAGTTTCCATTTTACCTGGAAGTCCGGATCCAATACTTTGATATCGTCCGAACTGCCGATCAGCTCATATACCGCCAGCGAAAAACCGATATTGATTTGCGGAATGACCCCGAAATCCAGGCTTTCCATAATGCTTCCGTCGGCATAGGCGCGCGTGGTGAAAGAAGCCTGATATTTGTCCAGCACATTGGCGGTGGGTACGTCAATCAGCAGGGTTTCCGGTGCGTAACCGTCATAGTCTTGCGCCTGTGCCAGAAAAGGAAAACATACGCAGGCAAACAGAAAAATGATTTTTTTAAATGTCATGTGTTATTATCTCCTTGCCGCTTACAGCCAAATGCGCGGTTCTTTTTGTTCGGGTTTTTCTATATAGCGGACATTGTGCAGGAAAATAAATTCCCGCGCGGCCATAAAGTCGTTTTTATCCCGCGGGAACTCCAGCTCCACCACGCCTTCATCCATGCGGGAGGTGTCGTATACCACGCCGCGGTTCCAGCGGTCCAGCTGGGCGGTGTCTTTGTCCAGTTTGCGCGGGTTCCAGTAATTGCGCAGCACCACCTGGCCTTTGACCAACTGGCCGCCTCCGACGGGAGAGGTTTTTTCAATAACGTCTTCGGTCCATACGGTTTTTCCTTCGCAAGGGCCGTTGACAAAAGTGACTTTGTAGCGCGGGTCGCACTCCGTGGGCTTTTGGTTTAAACGCGCCAGCGAATAGGTGGCGTAAGGTTTTCCTTCGCTCATGCATGCGGCGAAAACATTGCTGCTGAAATTGCGTTCGTAAGTGTCCGCGTTAAAAGGGCGGTTGTAGGGGGCCGGTTCTTCTTGTTTTTCCTGGTGGCAGCCGGCCAAAGCAACGGCAAAAACCAGAAGCGGCAAAAACAGTTTTTTCATGCAGACTCCGTTTGGCTGAAATAAAAATGCGGGGCAAAAAAGCCCTATTTTCAGTATAACTGTTTTTTTGACGGTTTGACAAGGAAAATTCAGCTCATGTGCGGGGGCAAAAGCAGGCAAAAAGCGGGCGGCGGATATACGATGCCTGCAGGGCTGCGTAAAAACGCCCGCTTGTCAGCGGGCGTTTGGGCGGAAAATAAATACAGGTTATGGCTGGCCGAAACTGCGCAGCTGCTCCCATTCTTTTTTCTTTTGTTCCAATTCCTGCTGGGCCTGTTGCATCCGGTCGCCCAGTACGCCGTCTAAGCGCATGCGGGCCAATTCCTGCTCCAGCCTGTCCATATCCTCTTTTATTTTTTGGGCGCGCTGGGCCACTTGATCGGCTATAATGGCGCCCTGCTGCGCAGGCGTCGCAGTAGAATTGCCGTTAAGCACCTGGCCGGTGGTGTCGTAGAATATGGTAGCCGGTATACGGGTATCCGCCGCAAAAGTGTTGGCGTTGGCGGCCGTAGGGGTAAGAATTAAATGGGGTTTGACCTGTTCGGCTCCCTGGGCGCGTGGAGGCGCCTGCAACGCCCGCCACTGCTGCGTATTATACGCAACATAAGCGGGGGTGATGAATTCCAGGGAAGATTGCAACTGTTGAATAGCCTCTTCGTCCATGCCCTCTTCCCGTGCCTGTTGCAGTTTGCTTTCTGTAAAAGCAGACATGCGTTCGGGCATGACGCCTAATGGATCGGAGTAAATACTTCCGCCCATTGCCGTGGCCAGGTCTGCAGCCTCGTCGGTGGCGGCCACCCAGTAGCAATTTCCGTCAGGACAGGTGCCGGACAGATAATTGTAAAATTCCTTGACTAGTGTTTCTTCGGGCTTGTTGTTATACTCTTCTTGTGTAATTTCAAACCGCGGTTGTTCCTTGCCCATAACAATAACAACATTCAAAGGCGGCGGAGTAAAGCCCAGTACTTCCGTTAGTTGCTCAATACTCTTTTTTCCCTGTTCTGCAGCGTCTTTTGCCTGTTGTGCCGGATCTACGAGAGGACAAGAATCTGCTTCTTCGCCAGAAGACTCAATTCCTGCCAAAAAACTGCTAACGGGGGCTGTGTTGCCTTGGTAAGAAACCGAAGAACCATAACGGCAGGAAGAAAAAGTCTCCGCCAGGCTGGCCGCCTGCTGGCCTTGGGCGTCCTGGGAAATCTGGGCCAGCGTCTGCTGACGGGTCTGAACCTGCTGCTGCCGGATGAGCTGCAAAGCGGCTTCCCGGCGTTCTTTGTCGGTGGGGGAAAGCTGCTGGGCAGGCTCCTGCGGGCTGTACCAGTCATTGACCATATCGTGCAGGCGTTCAAAGGAGCGGGCCGGGTTTAAAATATCCAGTAAACTCCATCCGTCCGGCGCGGCGGGCGCCTGTGCTGCGGCGGAAGAGGCGCCGCTTCCCTGCGGCATATCCAGGCTCGGGCGGTGTGCAAAACGCTCCGTGGGGCGGCGCGGCCCGCCGTTGTCCATGCCGTCGGCGGAAGCCAGGCGCAAACCGGCGGGAGAGGATACGGCGGCGGGAATTTCCGTCTCGCCCAGACCCAACAGCTTGTTTATGGGTTTAAACAGACGGGCCCATTTGGAAGAGGGGATTTGCTCCGCCGCGTTTGCGTTCGGCACGGCGTATTTGGCGGAGCGTTCCAGGCGGACAAAACGGTCATAGGCCGTATCAGATGAATTAATATCGTGCATGCCGCGCTGGGCAGCCTCCGGCGCAGTTTGCCGGATTAGCACCCATTCGCCTGCTTCGTTGACAAAACCGGCTTCTCCGAAGTCATATGCTTCCGGAAAATAAACGGTGGAGCCTCCGTTGCTGCCGTTCGCGGTTTCTTCTTCTGCGTGTGCGGCGGAATAACGGGTATCCGCCGTCAGGAACTCTTCAGTATAGCCGTCCGGCCAGTCGTTTTGGGCATAGGCGTTTGCGTAGCGGCCCTGAGCAGCGGCCATGCCACCTGCTTTTCTGTAACGGGGACCGAACAGAGAATATATTTTTCGGGCCAGTTCAGTCAGCGGGTTAGACGTAAAAATCTGCGGCGTTGCTTTTTTGCTTTGCGCTGCGGCTACGGCGGCAGGATCTTCCAAAAACGGCAGCAGCAGAAAAAAGATAATCGCGAAGCAAAGCATAAGCACTATAAATTTACCGGTATTTTTGGCTTTGTCGCTTACGGGCATATGCACTCCTGGTTGAACGGGATTTATATAAAGTTTAACCGTTTTTAGCGCGGGTGGCAAGGCCCTTTTGGCCCAGGGAAATGTTGGGCCTTATTTAAACAGGCGGGCAAAAAGACGCCTGGTCATTTCCCAGGACTTGGACAGGTGGGCTGTAATTCGTTCCCAGGTGTCTTGGGGCCCTCCGCCTTCCTGCGGGGCCATAACCGGCGGGTAATAGTGGTTTTGGTGCAAAAGTTCCACCAAATAATTGGAGGGAACGGAAAAATTGAGGTTTTGGTTTCCCTCTCCTTTATAACTGCCGAAAGCCACGGAAACGACCCGTCCATCTTCGTCAAATACGGGGCTGCCGCTGGAGCTGGGGGAAATGGGGGCGCTGATTTGGTGCAAAATCGTGCCGTCGGCTTTGCGCCTTACCTGGCTGATCAGGCCGGAAGTAACGGTATTTTGCAGGCGGCGCGGATTGCCGATGACGGTAATTTCCTGCCCGGGCAATATATAATCCGAATCTCCCAGCGTAACGGCAGGCAGGTTGCGCGCGCCGATTTTCAGCAAAGCCAAATCCACCTTTTCCGCCGCGGCCAGCGGCACGGCCTGACCCGATACGGCGCCGGTATTAAAGGTAATATTCATATACAATGCGTCCTGTATCACATGCCCGCTGGTGGCGATGACGCCGTCTTCGCTGACCACAAAGCCCGTGCCTGTGAACGTGGAGCCGTCTTTTTTAAGCACGTTGACGGCCACAATGGCCGGAGAGTTCTCCTCGGCTATTTCCACGCGGGTTTTGGCCTGCAGGCCCAGGCACAGACCCAAAAATAAAAATAAAAAGGCCAGGCGTTTCATGTAATGATTATATAAATTTCCGGCTCTTGCGTCAGAAGGGTAAGAACGGCGTTTATTGCCAAGCGGGTACATAAATTGTAAACTTTTACTGAGCGGCAGTGCCGTTTAGGAGTGATACGTATTATGGAAAAAGTGTATATCAGCCGTAAAAAATATGAATCCCTGCTGGGGGAACTGAAGAATTTAAAAGATACCAAGGCGCAGCTTTCGCAGGAAATCGGCGAAGCCGCCGCACAAGGGGACCTGAAAGAAAACGCTGAATATCACGCCGCCAAAGAAAAACAGGCCGAAACATTAATCCGCATTCAGGAGCTGGAAGATACGCTGCGCAATGCGGAAATTACGGACAATTTGGACGTGGACCGCAGCGAAGCGCGCATCGGCGCGACCGTGACGATTAAAGATTTGGAAGCGGATATAGAATTTACCTATACCCTGGTGGGATCTATGGAATCCAATCCGGACAAAGGGCTGCTTTCTGTGAAAAGTCCGCTGGCTTCCGGCGTGTTGGGGCATAAAGAAGGCGACGAGTTTGAGGCCCAGCTGCCCAAAGGTCCGCATAAATACAAACTGGTAAAGCTGGAATACAAATAAAAACGGAAAATTTGTTGCCGTTAAAAACGAGGGCGGATAAAACGATAGTTTTTCCGCCTTCTGTTTTATGGACATGTCGCGCGGCGGCAAAGTTTTTGCCTTGGGAAAATGATAGAATACATACAATACAACCGAAGGGGGATATATGTATAAACGGCTGCTTGCCGGCGCAATCGTGCTGGCGCTTGTCATATTTGGCGTATGGTGGCTGGGCGGGGATAAAACCGTTTCCGTTCCGCCTGCTCCCGTCCCTGTCAAAGAAAGACTGAATGTGACGGTATCCGGGTATGTGGCCTATTCGCTGGCCAAGCAAATCGGCGGGGACAGAGTGACCCTGCATATGCTGGTGCCTCCCGGCACGGAGCCGCACAGCTTTGAGCCTACCCCCGGCTCCATTATCGCCGTGAACGAAGCCGATTTGTTTGTGTATGTTTCTCCGCGTGTAGAGCCGTGGACAGCCGATATTTTAAAAGGTCTTTCCGGTGTGAACGCCCTGGAGGCCGGCCCTTCTTTGCCGGAGCAGGACCCGCATGTATGGATGACCCCGTACGGCGCGCTGGAAATGGCCAAGCGTATTTCCAAAGCCCTCATCAAAGCCGATCCCGAAGGCAAGGCCTATTACAAACAGAACCTGCGCTTTTTTGAAGAAGAAATCAAAGAACTGCATGCCTCTTTTATGAACGGGTTTGCCGACTGCCAAAGTCGTGACGTGGTGCATGTGGGGCATTTGGCTTTTGGCAATTTGGCGCGGACCTACGGCCTAAATTTACAGTCTTTAACGGGCACTTCCCACCAGAGCGAACATTCGGTGCACCGGCTGGCCGAATTGGTGCGTTATATACGCAAACACGGGGTGCCGGCCGTATTTACCGAAGAAATGCTGTCGCAGGATTTGGCCGCTACGGTGGCGCGGGAAACCAATGTGCGGGTGCTGCCGCTGTACACGGTGGAGGAAGTCAGCAAAAAAGATTTTGACGCCGGCATTACATACGGCGAATATATGCGCCGCAACTTGCATAATCTGCGGGAGGGACTCAAATGCCGCCCGTAGTGCAGGCTAAAAATGTTAGTTTTGCCTATACCCGCATGCCGGTGCTGGAAAATGTATCCTTTGCCGTTGAAGCGGGGGATTATGTGGGCATTATCGGCCCTAACGGAGGCGGTAAAACCACTTTGCTGAAGTTGATTTTAGGGCTGGAAAAAGGCATGGGGGAAATGGAGCTTTTTGGCGTGCCCGTGCGCAAATTTAAGGACTGGCAAAAAATAGGCTATTTGGCGCAGAAAAGCCCCGTATCACAGACGCGCTTCCCGCTGTCGGTGGAAGAAGTGGTGCTGATGGGGCTGTGTTTTGACGCCAAGCATAAAGAGGCCACGGCGGAAAATTTACAGACTGTGCGCTGCGCGCTGCAGCAGACGCATACGCTGGATTTGGCGGGGCGGATTTTTTCCGCGCTGTCGGTGGGACAGCAGCAGCGCGTACTGCTTTCGCGCGCGCTGGTCAGCAAACCGCAGCTGCTGATTTTGGACGAGCCTTCCGCCGCCATGGACCCCGGCAGCCGCGAAATGTTTTTTAATCTGCTGGCGGATTTAAACCGGAAACACGGTGTAACCATTCTGCTCATTACCCACGATACGGGCGAAGTGGGCAAATATATTTCCAAATTTATGTATATAGACAAAGAGCTGGTGTTTTTCGGTGACAGACAGGCTTTTTGCCATTCGCAGAAAGTGGCCGAAAAACTCGGCCCCTTTGCCCAGCATACCATAGACCACCTGCACAATCACGGACACTGCCCGCTGGGCTGTCATTGTTCGGCAGAAAAACCGGCGGGCCATAAAGCGGCGCACGGAGCGGAGGCCAAACATGATTAGCGAGTTCCTCTCTTACGGCTTTGTGCAGCGCGGCCTGCTGGCCGGCTCTTTGGCTGCGGTGGTATGTGCCCTGCTGGGGGTGTTTTTGGTGCTGAAAAGGCTTTCGCTCATCGGCGACGGGCTCAGCCATGTGTGTCTGACGGGCGTGGCAGTCGGCCTGCTGACGCAGACCAGCCCTTTATATATGTCCGTGCCCGTGGTGCTGTTGGCGTCTTTGGGGATTTTGAAAATTATGGAGAAAATCAAAGTGTACGGGGACGCCGCCATCGGCATTGTCAGTGCGGCGGGACTGGCTTTGGGTATTTTTATCACCGCGCTGGCCGGCGGATTTAATGCGGATTTGTTCGGATTTTTATTCGGAAGTATTTTGACCGTGGGCCGTGCGGAGGTGTTTTGGTGTGCGGTATTGCTGGCGGCCCTTTTGCTGTTCCTGTTGTTTTTTTACCGTGATTTGATTGCCGCCAGTTTTGACGAAGCCTTTGCCCGCACGCGCGGCGTACATGTAAAGCGTTTAAATGCCGCGCTGATTGTGTTTACGTCGCTGGCGGTGGTGCTGGCGTTTAAAGTGGTGGGGATTTTCTTAATTTCCGCGCTGATTATCCTGCCGCCGGTAACCGCCCTGCTGTTGGCGCGCACGTTTAAACAGGTGTTGTGTCTGGCCGCCGCGCTGGCTTTGGTCAGCGTATGGAGCGGGGTGTATTTGTCCTTTCTGTTTAATATTCCGTCGGGTGCGACAATTATTTTGGTCAATCTGGTCTTTTTATTGATAGCGTTTGTTATTTCGCGTCTGGGACGCGGATACAAAAAAGAGGAGGCGGCCCGTGCTGATTAAAAAAACCGATTTGCCTTTTGTGCTGGCGGAACTAAAAAAGCTGTATCCCAAAGTCATTATCCCACTAAAACACAAAAACGCCTGGGAACTGCTCATGGCCGTCATTTTGTCTGCGCAGTGTACGGACGCGCGCGTAAATCAGATCACGCCCAGTCTGTTTAAAAAATATCCCACGCCGCAGGCGCTGGCCGCGGCGGATATCAAAGACGTGGAAAAAATTATCCATTCCGCGGGTTTTTACCACAGTAAGGCTTTGTCTTTAATAGAGAGTTCCAAGCGTATCTGCGAAGTATATGGCGGCAAAGTGCCGCAAAGCATGAAGGAACTGCTGACCCTGCGCGGCGTGGCGCGCAAAACCGCCAACGTGATTTTGGGCGATTATTTCGGCACGCCCGAAGGCGTGGTGGTGGACACGCACGTCAAACGCCTTTCTTTCCGTCTGGGGTTTACCAAACAAACCGACCCCGTGAAAATAGAGCGTGATTTAATGAAACTGATCCCGCGCGACAAATGGCAATGGATAGGCATTGCGCTTATCCTGCACGGGCGCAGCATTTGCCCGGCGCGCAAGCCGTTCTGCTCCAAGTGCCCGCTGGCGCCGTCCTGCCCCAAAAACGGCGTAAAAATATCGGCCTAAAAAGGAAATGAAAATGTATCCCATTCATATTGCTTTTGTAGCGGATAAAAAATATTTCCAATATGTGGCGGTAGCCATTTATTCCATTCTAAAAAACGCAGATCCGGAAGACGAACTGCATTTTTACATAGCCAGCCCTGATGCGACAGAAATGGAATTTTTTGAGCCGCTGCGTTCCGTAAAACCCTTTTTCTTGCAATTTATTCCGTTTACCGCACAGGAAGTGTTACCCTATTGTCCCGACGGACAGGCTCGGAGTGTGCCGTTTATCGCGCGCCTGTTGCTGCCAAAGCTGATACCCAACATAGACAGACTGATTTACCTGGACAGTGACCTGGCGGTTACCGGCAGCCTGCGCGGGTTTTATTATACCGATTTTGCCGGCGCTTATGCGGCGGGAGTGGAAGACAAGACCGCCCATTATGCCCACCGGCCGTTATTGAAGCCGGATTATCGGCTCTATATCAATGCAGGCGTATTGCTGATAGACGCCAAACGCTGGCGTGATGAGAAAGCAGGCAGATATTTTTTGCAGTGTGTGCATGACTATCCCAAACAGTTAATTTTTTTGGACCAGGATATATTAAATTATAGTTTTTGGGGCCGCCTGAAACCGGTGGATATGAAGTGGAATTTCCATGCGGATTTTTTCAACCGTCTGCGCTTATATCCCGATAATGAAGATTTGCCGGAACGGAAATGCCGGCCGGTTGTATGGCATTATTCCATTCCCGTCAAACCCTGGAAAGCCGGCGGTTTGTCCCATCCGGCGGGGCGTATTTGGCGCCAATATGCCAAAGCCTGTCCGGTGCCGGTGGATATGCCCTCTTTTTGGGCGGAAGCTGTTTGGACGCTGAAGCGTCTGGCGCGGTTTGTGTGGGTACATCCGGGCTTTTTGTTCTCCGCCAAATTTTGGCGCAGGGTTAAACTGCAGGGCTTTCTGCCAACCATTAACTAATGGGGTTTTATTTTAAAAAAGAGAATGTTTAAAAACGGCAGCAGGCCGGCGCAGTTATTTTCCGAAAACAAAAACCCCGCTGTTAAGCGGGGTTTTTTGCATCAAAACAAACGGCTATTTCAGCAGGGCCAGCAGTACGCCTGCGGCCACCGCACTGCCGATTACGCCCGACACATTGGGGCCCATGGCGTGCATCAGCAGGTAGTTGTTCTTGTCATATTCCAACCCGAGTTTGTTGGAAACACGCGCCGCCATCGGCACCGCCGATACGCCGGCCGAACCGATAAGCGGGTTGATTTTGTCCTTGACAAACAGGTTCATCAGGCGCGCCATCAGCACGCCCGCGGCCGTGGCGATGGAGAACGCAATCACGCCCAGCAGCAGAATACCCAGCGTTTCCGTGCGCAGGAACTGGCTGGCCTGCAGTTTGGAGCCGACGGACAAACCCAACAGAATGGTAACGATATTGCAGAAATCATTTTGCAGGGTTTTGGACAGACGTTCCGCCACGCCGGACTCCTTAATCAGGTTGCCGAACGTCAGCGCGCCGATCAGCGGGGCGGCGTCCGGCAGCAGGAAAGCGCACAGCAGCAGAAGCACGATGGGGAACAGGATTTTCTCGCGTTTGGATACGGGACGCAGCTGTTTCATCACGATTTTGCGCTCCGCTTCCGTGGTGCACAGCTTCATAATGGGCGGCTGTATCACCGGCACCAGCGCCATATAGGAGTAGGCCGCCACGGCAATGGCCCCCAGCAAATGCGGCGCCAGGCGTGTGGTGAGGAAAATGGCCGTCGGGCCGTCCGCCCCGCCGATAATGCCGATGGAGGCCGCCTCTTTGAGTCCGAACTCAAAGAGCTGTTTGTCCCCAATGGTGATGTAGGACAGGCCGATGGCGCCGATCAGCGTGGCAAAAATGCCGAACTGCGCCGCCCCGCCCAGCAGGGCGGTTTTCGGGTTGGCGATCAGCGGACCGAAGTCCGTCATCGCGCCTACGGACATGAAGATAAACAGCGGGAACAAGCCCGAGTTAATGCCGAAGTTGTAAATAATGCCCAAAAAGTTTCCGGCGGCGGCCATATCGGCCACCGGAATATTGGACAAAAGCCCGCCGAAGGCAATAGGCACCAGCAGCAGGGGTTCAAACTGCTTTTTAATGCCCAGCCACAGCAGGAACAAACATACAATCATCATGACCAGCTGCTGCCACGTCAATGCGTACAAAGACGAGGCATGCGAAATTTGAACCAGAGAGTCTATTAAATTCATGTTCGCCTCTCTTATTTAATTTCTGCCAGCGGATGGCCGGTCTGCACCTGGTCGCCCTGTTTGACCAGCAGCGTAATGGTGCCCGAAGCCGGCGCGCTGATGACGGTTTCCATTTTCATGGCTTCCAATACCAGCACTTCCTGGCCTTCGCTCACCGTGTCGCCGTCTTTGACGGACAGGCGCAGCACCGCGCCCGGCAGGGGGGAGTTCAGCGTCGTGCCCGCACCGGAAGCGGCGGCCGGCTTGACGGCTGCGGCGGATTTGGCTTCGGCCGCGCCTACGCCGATGTTATAGCGTTTGCCGTTGACGACGGCCACGCTGTCGCCTTCAAAAGACACTTCATAGGCTTTGCCGTCCACGGTCACTTTGCAGGCGTTGCCCTGCACTTTCGGGGCCACTTTGCGTACGCCGTTTACTTTGCCTTCGCCTTTGAGATAGGTCAGGCCTTTGTCGCCGCAGGTAGCCACGATGAAGACGTTTTCATCGGTGGTCGGCAGACCGGCGGCCTGCAGTTTTTCTTTGGCGGGTTTTAAGCCTTTTTTCGGATTGGCGTCGTTGATTTCCAGCGGCGTTTTGGTGGTGGGTTCCAGGCCCAGCTGTTCGCTGGCTTCTTTGACCACTTTCGGGTCCGGCTTCACGGGCGTTTTGCCGAAATAGCCAAGCACCATTTTACCGTAGCCGTCGGTAATTTTCTTCCAGGGGCCGAACATCACGTTGCTGTAGGCCTGCTGGAAATAGAACTGCGAAACGGGGGTGACGGACGTGCCGAAACCGCCCAGGCGTACGCATTCACCCATGGCTTTGACCACTTCGGGGAATTTGTCAAAGGTGCCGTTGTCGCGCATCATTTGCGTATTGGCCGTCAGCGCGCCGCCGGGCAGGGGGGAGAACGGAATAATCGGGTTGACCTTGGTGGCTTCGGGCGGCAGGAAATAATCTTTCATGCAGTCCTGGAACACGTTTTCCGCTTCCTGGATTTTCTTGGGGTCAATATCCAGCGTATATTCGCTGCCGCGCAGGGCGTGCCACATGGTCAGAATATCGGGCTGGCAGGTGCCGCCGGACACGGGCTGCATGGACAGGTCCAAAGAGTCCGCGCCGTTTTCAATGGCGGCCAGGCAGCAGGCGATGGAATTGCCCGCCGTTTCATGCGTATGGAATACGATTTTGGTGCCTTTGGGCAGCAGTTTGCGCGCCATGGCAATGGTCTTGCCCACCGTTACGGGCGTGGAGGTGCCGGAAGCGTCTTTAAAGCAGACGGAATCAAACGGCACGCCGGAATCCAAAATGGAGCGCAGGACTTTTTCATAAAAAATTTCATTGTGGATTTTGCCGCTCGGGTCCCAGCCCGGGGCCAGGGACATCATGGACACGCAAACTTCGTGCTTCAGCCCCGCGTCGTGAATGCACTGGCCGGAGTAGATAAGGTTGTTTACGTCGTTTAGCGCGTCAAAGTTGCGAATGGTGGTGGTGCCGTGTTTTTTAAACAGCTGCGCATGCGCTTTGATAACGTCGGAGGACTGGCTTTCCAGGCCCACCACGTTTACGCCGCGCGCCAGCGTTTGCAGGTTGGCGTCCGGTCCGGCGGTTTGGCGAAAGGTATCCATCATGTCAAAGGCGTTTTCGTTGCAGTAGAAAAACAGAGCCTGGAAACGCGCCCCGCCGCCGAATTCCATATGGGTGATGCCGGCATGGCGGGCCGCTTCCACGGCGGGCATAAAATCTTTGGTCAGCACGCGCGCGCCGTAAACGGACTGAAAGCCGTCACGGAACGCGGTCAGCATAAAATTAATTTTTTTCATGTTTTTCTCGCTCCTTATTTACCCTGAAATTTTTTTGCCGCCGCAATGGCTACGGCCACCAGGGCGTTGTCCGCGCCGGCCGCCGCCGTTTGCGGCTCCTGCTGCGGGAAGAATTTTTCCAGTACCTTCACCAGCCAGGCCAGTGCGTTCATAACTCCTATCATCACGGTCAGGAATACGTACACAACCAGCATGCCGATGACGGTGAGAATCAGACTTTGCATCAACAGATTTTCTGCGCTCATACCATCATGTCTCCTATGGATATTTCCGTCACTCCCTGCGGCGTTTGCAACACCAGCCTGCCTTCGGGGGAAATGGTTTGCACGGCGCCGCTGACGGGGCGTACGCCGTTTTGTATATGAACTTCTTTGCCTATATACGGAAAATGTTTTAAATATTCGTCACGAATGACGGAAAAGCCGTTTTCGGCCACGGCTTCGTAGCGTTCAAAAAATGTGTCCAGCAGGTGTTGCATGACGGTTTCTTCATCGGTTTCAATGCCCAACATTTTCAGCGAAACGGCCGGCTGGCCGACATGGCTTAAATCCGTCTGGCGCACATTGATCCCGGGGCCGATAACCAGCCCTTCAAAACCGGAAGAGGAGGCGACCGCTTCGCTTAAAATGCCGCAGATTTTTTTGCCGTCCGCCAACACGTCATTGGGCCATTTGAGCCATGCGTCCGCACCCAGTTTGCGCAGGGACAGGCAAACCGCCAGTGCCATCAGTTGGGTTAAATTGGGCAGGAAATCCGCTTTGCGCGGTTTAAGCCAGATCCCCAGGTACAATCCGCCCTCCTGCGAGTCCCACTTGCGGTCAAAACGCCCGCGCCCCGCCGTTTGGCGTTTGGCGATAATAATGGTTTTGTCTGCCAGGGAATGGCTGTGTTGTTTGGCGTAGGTGATGGTGGAATCCAGTTCGTCAAAGCGCAGAATATTCCTCATACTTTCCATTTTATCAAATGAAGGCAAAAAAGGGAGCAAAGGTTTTAAAAAAAAGAAGAAAGAGGAGGTAGAGAAAATATGAAAGGATTTGAATAATAATAAAAACCCGCCGGAAAGAGCGGGTTTTTATAAATTATTTTTTCGCCGCAAACAATAGAGCGGCGGCCATACTGGCAGGGTCTGCCTTGTTTTGTCCGGCGATGTCAAACGCCGTGCCGTGCGTGGGTGAAGTACGCAAAAAGTCCAGCCCCGCCGTGACGTGTACGATAGGTTCTTTGGCGGCCAGCTTCAACCCCAGCAGGGCCTGATCGTGATACATACATAAAATTCCGTCAAAATTTCCCCTCGCATGCGCCAGCCACAGGCTGTCCACCGGATAGGGGCCTTCGGCATGGATGCCGGCCGCGCGCAGGGCGGACACGGCGGGGATAATGACTTTGGCCTCTTCATTGCCGAAACGGCCGTTGTCGCCCCCGTGCGGATTGAGGCTGCACAGGGCAATGTGCGGCTTTTTGGAGCCGAGTTTTTTCAGCGCGGCGGCGAAGTCTTTGCCGGCGCGGACAATGCGCGCTTTGGTAATGATTTTATGCAAATCTTTAATGGCAAAATGTTCGCTGACCAGCGCGCAGTGCATGGGCCCGCTGACAAACATCATCAGCGCCGTCTGGCCGTAATATTTGCGCAAAAATTCCGTATGTCCCGTAAAGGGCACTTTGGCCTTGGCCCAGCTTTGCTTGGAAATGGGCGCCGTAACGACCGCCGTGCCGCGTTTTTGCGCGGCCAGTTTACAGGCGGTTTGCAGGGCTTTAAAAGAAATTTCCCCGCCCCAGGCGCTAGGCCCGCGTTTGCCCGGGCGCGCCAATAACGACTCAACCGGTATCAGCGCTCCCAGATCCGGCGTGTATCCGGCCTCAATTAAAGAGAACGGTTCCCCGATAATTATGGCATCGCAGGCGGCCTGCACGCGAGGGTCTTTAAGGGCTTTGACCGTTACTTCCGGCCCGATGCCCAGGGGTTCTCCGGCGGTGATGAATAAAAGAGTTTTTCCTTTCTTTGGCATAATTTCAAAAAGGCGGCTCCCGTTTTTTCGGGCGCCGCCTTGGTCTTAAAAGTAATGCGTTATTTTTCGGCGTCGCCTTTTTCGGCGGCTTCAGATTTTTCTTTTGCACCGGCAGTTTCGGATTTCTCTTCCGTGCCGGCGGCTTTGGCCGCTTCTTTTTTGGCTTCTTCCTGGGCGCGCTTGGCGGCTTCGGCTTCTATGGCTGCGTCCACCTCAAAGGTTTTGGTCACCTTGATGTCGGCTTTATCGGCCAGGCCGTTGACGTATTCGCCCAAAGCGGTTTGGATTTTTTGCTGGGCGACGTACTGGGCCAAATCGCGGGAGATGTCGTCATATCCGATTTCTTTTTCGGCGCGTTTTTCTTTGATTTTGATAATGTGCCAGCCGATGTCGGTTTTAATCGGGTCGCTGACTTTGCCCACCGCCAGAGAGAAGGCTGCCTGGTCCACTTCTTTGGGGGCGATGCCTTTGATTAAAATCATGTCGCCGCCGCTGGCCAGAGCGGTTTTGTCCTCGGTGTATTTTTTGACGGCGGCGGAAAAGTCCATGCCTCCGTCCAGTTCTTTTTTAATTTGTTTGGCCAATTCTTCTTTTTTCTTGGCGTCTTCTTTGGAAGTTTCCGGCGTAACGGCCAGATAGATGTGTCCCACGCGCACCTGTTCGGCGGTCAGCTGTTTGAGTTTGGCCGCAATCAGCTGCGCCTCGCGCAGTTTCATGGGGTCTTCTTTTTCCAGCTTTTTCAGGGCTTTTTCATTGTTGTTCATGGCCGCCTCCACGTTGGCGTAGAGGGCCTTGACGTCGGCCTCTTCCACGGGCTTGACGGTGGCCTTGATTTGCGCTTCCATCAGCTTTTTGACGGAGATGTCTTTTTTGATTTTTTCCTTGTAGCTTTTAAGCGTCATGTGCTGCTTTTTCAGCGCTTCGGTAAAGCGTTTGTCGGCGCCTTTGGGGTCCTGTTTGCCTTCGTCGTCTACAATGAAGCGGGTTTTGATTTCATTAATGCCTTCGTCCACTTCCGAGTCCGACACCGTAATTTTGGCCTCGTCGGCGGCCTGGTATAAAAGTTCTTTGGAAATCAGTTCTTTAAGCACTTCCTTGCCCAGGAAATCCTTGGCGTAGGGTTGCTCCAAAAACTGCGGCGCGGCGGCCTGGTATTGTTCAATGACCCCTTCATAGTAAAGGTCATAATCCGAAGCCAAAACCGGTTTTCCGTTGACGGTGGCCACGGAAGATTCCATGACTTTTCCCTGTGCGCCCGCCGCCAGGCACAAAGCCAGCACGGGCAGCAAAAATTTATTCGTCTTGTTCATAAATTACCACCTTATATTTATTTTGCAAAGCGTTCAGCGCCGCATCTATTTTCTGGTTTTCCAGTACGGTGCGTATGCGCGGGGCGGCGTCTTTTAAAGACAGCCTGCGTTCACGCGTCTTCATTATTATATGAAATCCCTGTGCGGTTTTGACAAATCCCTGTACGCTGCCGGTGGGGGAATTGGCCGCGATGACTTCCAGCTCCGGTATAAATTCCCCGGGCATAAACGTAATTTCTTTGCCTTTGCTCTGCTCCGGCGCGGTGGAATACTGTTTTTCCAGCGTATTCCAGCGGCTTTTGGCGCGGCGCAGCTCGCGGTATACCGCGTCGGCGGTTTGCGCGTCGGGAATGATGATTTGTTTAATCGTCATTTCGTAAGGGTATTTGTCGTAATAAGCGGAAATTTCTTCGTCCGTGACGGTCAAAATGCCCTTTTCGGTCAGGCTTTGTTCCCACAGGCGGCCCAGCAGCTGGTTACCATATTCTTCATAAATGTCTTTGAGCTGCTGGCGTTTGTCCTCCATGGCCGTCAGGTATACGTCGGACTGGTCCAGTTTTTCATCTTTGGCGTCCAGCGCAATCAGGCGTTCGCGCGCCAATAAGTTCAAAAAATTGCGCCGTCCGACGGCGGTTTGGGCAAATTTGCGGTCATCTTGCGGCAATACGGCCAGGCGGTCGTCCAGCTGGCGCTGGGTGATGACGTCCGGCCCCACCTGCGCCACGACGGTGTCGGCGGTGGCGCTTTCTGCCGTGTCCGCCGCGGGATCCTGCGTTTTTTGGCAGGCGGCCAGCATCAGAAAAAAGGGTAAAAATAAAAAGCAATATTTCTTCATATCCTATACTATAGCATTTTGGGGTTTTAAGAAGGTTTCAAAAAACGTGACGGCCTTTTCCGCTTCCTGCACGGGGTCCTGTTCTTTGTTCAGGCGCAGGCGCAGCCCGTCGCCGTTGCGTGATTTGATAAACTGCACGCGCGGGCCGTATTTTTCCAATACGCGTGCGGGCAGGTCGGGCGGCATCTGGAAATCGCTGGTAAACAGCAGATCCAGTGCCCCGTAGGCAAACTCCACATGATAAATTTTCAGCAGGCCCGCCCGCCGCGAAATTTGCAGGACGCGGTTTAAATTATGCAGTTCCGGCGGTACCGGCCCGGCCAGGTCGGCCAGCTTATCCAGGATTTTCTGCGCGCGCGTTTCGTCTGCGCTCATGAGCTCTTTGTAATATTTAAGACGGTCGCTGTCATCGGGGATATAATCGGGCGGGATATAGGCCGCCAGCGGCAGGTTCACCGTAGCGCGTATTTGCCGCACCACCTTTTCCCCTTTTAATTTTTTGACTTCGTTGGCCACCAAATCGCAGTACAGGCTCAAACCGACCTCATTGACATAGCCGTGCTGTTTCACGCCCAGCAGTTCGCCCGCGCCGCGTATTTCCATGTCGCGCAGGGCCAGCTTGAAGCCGCTGCCCAGGTCGCTAAATTCCATCAGGGCGGCCAGGCGCTTTTTGGCTTCTTCGGTGGGGTCCTTTTCCTGCGGGGCTTTATAAGGCATGGCCAGCAGCTGTTTGTAAGAGTCTTCTTCCGGCTCCGGTGCTTTTTTAAACAACCAGTCGGGGTGGAACAGGTAGCAATAGGCCTTTTTGTCCCCGCGTCCGATACGTCCGCGCAGCTGGTACAGCTGCGCCAGGCCGAAATTCTGCGCGTTCTCCACAATTAACGTGTTGGCGTTGGTAATGTCCAGCCCCGATTCAATAATGGTGGAGGCCAGCAGGATATCGTATTTGCCGTTGTTAAAATCCCAGAGGGTTTGCTCCAAATCACTCTCTTTCATCTGCCCGTGCGCCATGCAAATGCGTGCTTCGGGCACCAGGCGTTTTAGAAAGAGGTAGCGGCTTTCCATGCTTTGCACGCTGTTGTACACGTAATACACCTGCCCGCCGCGCGCCAGCTCCTGCGTAATGGCCGCCGCGGCCAGCTCGTTGTTCCAGGCGGTGACGACGGTTTTAATGGGCGTGCGGCCGCGCGGGGGCGTGTCAATGAGCGAAATGTCGCGCAGGGCGGAAAGGGACTGGTTTAACGTGCGCGGAATGGGCGTGGCGCTGAGCATTAAAGTATGCACGCCGGCGCTTTTGGCTTTGATTTTTTCTTTTTGCTTGACGCCGAAGCGGTGTTCCTCGTCAATAATTACCAGACCCAAATCTTTAAAGGAAATATCCTTGGACAGCAGGCGGTGCGTGCCGATGATAATGTCGCACACGCCGTCTTTAATTTGCTGGATAATTTCGCGCTGCTGGGCTTTTGTTTGGAAGCGGCAGAGCATTTGCACGTTTACGGGAAAGCCCGCCATGCGCTTGGCGAAAGTTTTGTAATGCTGGTCGGCCAAAATGGTGGTGGGCACCAGCATCATTACCTGTTTGCCGCTCATGACTGCGTGCAAGGCCGCGCGCATGGCTACTTCGGTTTTGCCAAAGCCCACATCGCCGACCAGGACGCGGTCCATGGGTTTGTTGCGCGAAAGGTCGCGCAGGACGTCCTCTATGGCCTGCGTCTGCCCCGGGGTTTGCACATACGGGAAAGAGTCGGCAAATTCTTCTTCTATGCGCGCGTCGCCGGGCAGGGCTTCCCCGCCGGCGGCCTGGCGCAGGGCTTCCATGCGCAAAATTTCTTTGGCGGTTTTCTGCGCTTCTTCTTTAACGCGTTTTTTGACGTCTTTCCACGCCACGCCGCCCAGGGCCGACAAAGCCGGCGCCTTGCCGCCCGCGCCGATGTATTTTTGCACGCGTTTGAAGTCATACATGGGCACATACAGTTTGCTGCCGCGGCGGTATTCAATAATCAGGCAGTCGGTCGGGTTTTCTTCTTTGTCCATAATTTCCAGCCCCAGGTATTTGCCGATGCCGTGGTTTTGATGTACCACATAGTCCCCGGGGCGCAGCTCTTTGAAGCGCACTTTCTGCGCGCCCTGCACGTCAAACTGTTTTAAAACGGAGGAAGCGCGGTAACGGCGGTTTAAAATCTCGGCCGAGGTAATCAGCGCGAATTTTTCATCGGGGCAGTAAAATCCCTGCGTCAGGGGGGAGATTTTAACGGGCAGGTCTTTGAGGTGTTCATAGTCCTGCATCAGTTCGCACAGGCGGTCCAGCTCGCCGCGGTTTAAACAGGTAACGGTGACCTGCATGCCCTGCCGGCGCAGGGAGGCGGCCTCCGTATCCAAAAGCTTAAAATTGGCGTTAAATTCTATATTGGCTTTTAAATTACAGTTCACGCCCTGGTGCGTGGGCAGCCGGGTCAGCACGGCGGCGGAAGGGTATTGCGCAAAGTCAAAATCCTGCGGGGGCTCGTCAAATACATACTGTGCGCCGCGTACATAGTCGGCCAAAGAGGCGGGCTCGCGGTCAAATTTCAGCGGCAGAATGACGGCCTCGTCCTTGCGCTCTTGGGTGTTTTGGGTGTCAATGTCAAAACTGCTGATGGTTTCCACACGGTTGCCCGCAAAATACAGGCGCAGCGGGCGCTCCTGCCCCGGGGGAAAAATATCCACCACACTGCCGCGCACGGCGTACTGGCCCGGGACTTCGGTGTAATCCTCCCGTGCGTATCCGCGGTGCTGCAAAATGTCCAGCAGGTCGCCGCGGCGCAATACGGCCCCGCGGGCCACGGTGAACGTGTTGGCGCGGAAATCTTCCGGCGCGGGCAGGGGGGCTGTCCAGTCCGCATATTGTGCGGCGACGGCAAAAGGCCGTTTGCCGTTAATCAGCGCATGCAGGGCGGCCATCTGGCCGGTTTTTTGCTCCGGAAAAGAAATCAGGTTGAGGGTATCGTGCGGTACAAATTCTTCCAGCGCGTTAATAAATAGGTCCGGATCTTGTGCGGTTAAATAAAGCACGCTTTGCCCCGCGGACAAATATTTTTTAAACGCAAAATATCCGGCCGCGCTTTGGTTGGGCAGGCCGTAGAAAAATAGAATGTCCGTTTTGTTTGGCGTTGGCATAAGTGAAAAAGCCCGCCGGCGGCGGGCGCAAAGGAATTAAAAGCTGGTAGGTTCGGTGCCTTTTTTAAACGCTTCCAAAAATTTGTTCGGGTCGGTTGGCGTGGCCAGTTTGCCCGTATTGGGGTTGATGTAAGAGAAGGAAATGCCTTCCGGTACGGGGAAATCGTCCTTCGGCTCGTCCTTTAAAATTTCCTGCATAATGGCCGTCCACCACCGTGCGGTGGTGCTGCCCTGCCACTGATATTTTTCCTGGGAAGTGTCATCGTCATAACCCATCCAGGCCGCGGCGGCGGTGTGCGGGGTCATGCCCACAAACCACATGTCGCGGTGGCTTTGCGTGGTGCCGGTTTTGCCGGCCAGCGGGCGGCCCAGTACGCGGGCGGAGCGGCCGCTGCCGTTTTGCACCACCCCTTTCATCATGTTAATGAGCAAATACGAATCCTGCGGGGTAAACGCTTCGGTTTCCTGTGCGATATGTTCTTCCAGCACGCGGCCGTTGTTGTCCTCCACCTTTTCAATATAATAGTTGTCAGTGTGTATCCCGCCGTTGGCAAAGGTGGTCAGCGCGGCCAAATGTTCGTCCAAATGCAAAACGTTTACGCCCAGGGCCAGCGCGGGCACATTGGGCAAAGCCCCCGTCAAGCCGGCTTTGCGCGCCACGGAAATCACTTTGCGCGGACCGATGGCGTCTATTAAATTGACGGCCACCAGGTTTTTGGATTTCTCCAGCGCGCGGCGCAGGGTAATCCAGCCTTCGTTGCGTCCGCCCAGGTTTTGCGGGGCCCATACATTGAAAGACTTATTGGCGATAAAGGACTGGGAGGCCAGCTCCAAAGAATACAAATCCGAGTTTTCGTCAAACGTATGCCAGTTGCGTCCGTCAAAGTAAAACATGCTGGGCAAGTCTTTAACCAGGGTGGCGGGCGTGTAGCCCTGCTGCAAAGCGGCCATCCAGACATACGGTTTAAAGGAGGAACCCGGCTGGCGGTTGGCCTGCGTGGCGCGGTTGAATTTGCTGCCTGCGAAGCTGCGCCCGCCGATCAGCACGCGCACTGCGCCGGTTTTTACGTCGCGCACCATAAACGCCCCCTGCAGACGCGGGAAATCGGGCAGTTCTTCTCCTTCGGTTTCGGGGTCCTGCGCTTCCACTTTTTCCGTTTCGGCGTCAGGGTCTTCGGGCTCAATTTCTATGCCCAGGCCTTTGGCCACCACCATGTCCAGCTCGTTGAGTTTTTCGTTCATGATTTTTTCGGCCATTTCCTGCTGGTCAATGTCCACGGTGGTGTAAATATTCAGCCCGCCTTTCCACAGCGTTTCCGTGCCGTATTTGGGCTCTAAAATGCGCCGCACCTGTTCAATAAAGTACAGTCCGGGCTTATCGCCTTCCGGCGCGGGTTCTTTTTCGGGCAGCGGCTCGGCTTTGGCCTTTTCCATATCCTCTTGGCTGATATAGCCCTGTTCATACATGACCTGCAATACCAGGTCGCGCCGCGCTTTGGCGCGCTCCGGATTGGCAAAAGGATTGTAGTTTCCCGGGGAAGGAATCAGCCCCACAATCAGGGCCGCTTCGCCGGTGGTCAGTTCGGAAAGTTCTTTGTCAAAATAACGTTTGGCCGCGGCTTTGACGCCGTACGCGCCGCTGCCGAGGTAAATCTCGTTTAAGTACAGCTGCAGAATTTCCGGTTTGCTGAAGCGGTGCTCTATCTGTACGGCCAAAATAATTTCGCGGATTTTGCGGATCAGCTTTTTTTGCTGCGTCAGAAACACGCCGCGCGAAAGCTGCTGCGTCAGCGTGGATCCGCCCTGTTTGGCGCTGCCGCTTAAAATGTCGTGCATGAGCGCGCGTAAAATGCCGCGTACGGAAAACCCCGCGTGGTTAAAGAAATCGCGGTCTTCCATGGCCACTACGCCGTTTTGCAGGTCCACGGGGATTTCTTCCAGCGGCACCATGCTGCGTTTTTCTATGGAAAATTCGTGAATGAGTTTGCCGTTTCGGTCAAACACTTTGCTGGTCAGCGAAGGGGTGTATTCTTCCATTTCATATACGGGGGGAATGCCGGAGAAAATATAGCGCATGAACACCGCCCCGCCGATAATACATACAAACAGGGCGGCCAGCAGGCCGTATAAAAAGAATTTGGAAGTTAAAAATTTGCCCAGCGTTTTCATTATTTAAATTATAGCAAACTTGTCCCCGCCGCCGGCGTGTCCAAAATGCGTACCCGCTGTCTGGCCGTGTGGGCTTTAGAACGGACTACCCGTTATGGATTAAACCCGCGCGGCGCGCTGCCGGAGGGCGTCAGATAAGTATTCTGTGGAAAAAGGGTTAAAAAATAGTAAAATCTAGCTAAGGTGTAAACGGGGGGCGCATGGCCGAACCAAAGGACGAAAAGAAAAGCTGCATTTATCCGTGCCCCGACGAGTGCGCGGAAACGGCGCTGTTCGTGGACGACTCATCTTCTTTTACTTCCATTAAGGAGAAGGGAGTGGAAGGCTATGACCTGGTGTATGTGGCGGACGTGCGCAGCAAACAGATTTTTATGTTCGGCAAGCCCGCGGGTTTTTGTACGCAAATCTCCGTAGACCCCAGCCAGCCCGTGCATAACCGCGCCCATGAAAAAGCGGCCGAAGGCGAAGTGGTCAGCTATGAGTGGAGCGTGTGCGAAGGCAAAAACACCTGCTTTTTTCAGTCCACGCTTATCCCGCTGCGCGACAGCGAAGGCAAAGTGGGCAGCGTGCTGGGGCTGGTGAAAAATATTACGTCCTGGGCGTATAACTATTCGCATACGCACTTTTTAAAAGAAGTGGGCGGACGTACCTTCCCGCAGCTGCTGCTGATGGCGCGGGAAGAAGAGCGCAGGAAAATTTCTTCGGCTTTGCATGATGAAATAGGTTCCGCGGCGGTTATTTTGACCTCGCTTTTAAGTATGGTTAAAGACAGCGTCAGCACCGGCAACCGCAAGCAGGCGTTAAAAGATATTGCGGATTTGGACACGCAGATTAAAAACTGTATTGAGCGCGTGAAAAACATTGTGGTCAGCCTGCGGCCGCCCAATTTGGAAGCGATTACGCTGGCCGATGCCGTGCAGGAATTGCTCAGCCATATGACGCAGTATAAAAACATCAAGCATACCTTTACGGCGCAAACTGACGACGGGACGGCCGTATCCGACGAAGTAAAAATCGTTTTATACCGCGTGGCGCAGGAAAGCCTCAATAACGTGATTAAGCATTCCGGCGCGACGCGCGTGGACGTAAGCATTAAACGGGGCGTAAAAGACGTAACGCTGAAAATAAGCGACAACGGGAAAGGATTTAAAATCTCTTCCCAACAGTCCATCAACCATATCGGGCTGCTCTCCATGCGGGACAGCGTGGCTTATCTGGGCGGAAATTTGACGATTAAAAGCGAACCTGGCAAGGGCACCGTGATTGAAGCCAAATGCCCGAAGGTCGCGTACGGGGTGAACAGGATATGAGTATAAAAGTGGTATTAGCAGACGATCACGCGATCGTGCGTGACGGCGTGCGCGCCGTGTTGGAGCGCAAAGGAAAAGACATGGAAGTGGCGGCGGAAATTTCCAACGGCAAAGAGCTGGTGGAATGGGCCGCCAAAAATGATGCCGACGTGTATGTGGTGGATATTTCCATGCCGGTGTTAAACGGCATTGAAGCCACGCAGCGGCTGGTAAAGATGAAACCCGACGCCAAAGTGGTCATGCTGAGCATGTACGACGACCGCGTGTCGGTGGAAAAAGCGCTGAAAGCCGGCGCCAAGGGATTTATTGTAAAAGTATCCACGGCCGATGAAATCGTGGACGCGATTAACGAAGTGTCCGCCGGCCGGTTTTATCTGTGCAGCAAAGTATCCAAATATATCGTACAGGGCTTTTTGGGCAAAACTTCTTCGCGCAAGCGCGACGTAACGGGCCTGACCCCGAAAGAAAAAGAAGTGCTGCAGCTGATTGCCGAAGGGTACAGCAGCAAGCAAATCGCCAAAACATTTAACCTTTCCTTAAACACGATTCACGTGCACCGCAACAATATTATGAAAAAACTGGGCATTCACAAACAGGCCGAGCTGGTGCGCTACGCCATTAAGGAAGGCATCGCCCAGCTGTAAAGGAAGAGTATGCGTATTATTGCAGGCACCGCGCGGGGCAGACGGATTTTTTCCGTTTCCAAAAACCTGCCGGTCAAACCCATTTCGGATAGAATTAAACAGTCCGTCTTTGATATTCTGCGCCCGCGTCTGGCGGGGGCTATGTGGCTGGATTTGTTTGCGGGAACGGGCAATGTGTCTTTGGAGGCGTTGTCGCGCGGCGCGCTGCGCGTGGTGTGCGTGGACAGGGAGCCGGCCTGTATTAAAAACATTCACCGCAACTTAATCCACCTGGGGTTTGAGGACCGCGCGCGCGTGATAAAAGGCGACGTGCTAAAACCCCTGGACTACCTGCTTTCTTACAGCGACAACGAGGGCTATGATATTATTTTCATGGGGCCGCCGTACCGCGACCAGAATAATAAAATGCTGGCCCTGTCCGAACCGGCGCTGAAAAACGTATCGTCGGCCAAACTGCTGGCCCCCAAAGGGGTCATTGTGCTGCAAACGCACAAAACCGAGCCGTTTGCCGTGCCGGAAAAACTGGAAATTTTCCGCGTGGAAAAATACGGCGACACCCTGGTGCATTTTTTACGATATAAGGCGGCCTGATATGTACAGCGACGTGCACGAACTGAATTTCTCCAAAATTAAAACGTACCTGGAATGTCCGCTTTTGTATAAATACAAATATATGGACGGGCGCAAAGAAGGCCTGGTGGCCGCTTCGTCTTTGGGCGTGTCCATACACCGCGCGTTGGAGGAGTATCACCGCAACAGCAATGACCCGTCAGAGCTGCTGTCTTATTATGACGACTGCTGGCTGGGCGCCGGCTACACCAGCGCGGCCCAGCAAATGGAATATTACCTGAAAGGCAAAAAAATGCTGGAGCAGTATGCCGAACGCGAATACGAACGCAAAACCACGGTGGACAGTACCGAGCGGGAGTTTATTTTCCAGGAAGGCAAATGGACCCTGCGCGGCAAAATAGACCGCATAGACAAACATCCCGACGGCAGCTGGGAAGTGATAGACTATAAAACCGGCGACGACGTGGATTTTGACGCTGCGGTGACCGACTCATTGCAAATGGGTATTTACGCCGTGGGCGCGCGCCGCGCGTGGAATATGCAAAAAGGCAAAGCGACGTTTTATTTTACGGCGTTTGACAAACAGGTCAGCGCGCCGTTTGAAGCGTTTGACGAAAAAGCCATTTTGGCCAAATTTATAGAAGTGGGCGAGAAAATAGAAGCCGGCCTTTTTGAACCGGATGTTTCCCATTGCAAAGACTGCGCGTTTCGCAACCGCTGTGACAAATCCTCCTACCCGGACCCCGAGCCTTCCGCGCCCGATTTCAGCGGCAACACCCCTGCATAATAATAAAAACCCCGCGATATGAACGCGGGGTTTTTATTTGGACGGATTTTATTTATTTAACAAGTCCTTTCTTTTTCAGTTCGGCGCGCACCGCGTCCATATCGGCGGGAATAACGTCGGGCTTGCTGACGGACTTTAAGGCGCTGTCAATGTCTTTAAGCCCGTTTCCGCCCACCACCAGCACTACGGTTTCATCGCGCTCTATTTTTCCTTCCGCCGCCAGTTTTTTCAGTGCGGCGTATACGGCCGCGCCGGCGGGCTCGGCAAAAATATTGGCTTTGCGCGCCAGTTCGGGAATTGCCTGAATGATTTCTTCATCCGTTACGGTCAGCGCAAATCCGCCCGATTCTTCCAGCGCCTGCAGGGCCAGCTGCGCGTCGCGCGGATAATTGACCAGAATGCTGTCCGCCACCGTGTGGGCCTGCACCGCGCTGACTTCCGTTTTGCTCTCAAAAGCGTTCTTAATGGCGGCGCTGCCGGCGGCCTGTACGGCTATCATCTGTGGCATACGCTCAATAATGCCCAGTTTGTTAAAATCCACAAACCCTTTCCACAGACCGCTCAAAATAGTGCCGTCCCCCGCCGCGACGATGACTTTGTCCGGAGCTTCCCACTCCAGCTGCTCGCAGATTTCAAAAGCGCAGGTTTTTTTGCCTTCGCGCGTATAGGGGTTAAAGCCCGCCGCGCGGGAATACCAGCCGTTTTCTTCCACGGCTTTGCGGCAGAGGTCAAAGGCGTTGTCATAGCTGCCTTCCACGGTAATAACCTCCGCTCCGTATACCAAAAGCTGCACCAGTTTCGGCTCCGGCACAAAGGTCGGCGTAAAGATGACCGACTTCATGGGCAGGCTGGCCGTCAGGCAGGCCAGCGAATCGCTGGCGTTGCCGGTGGAAGCGTCGGCAATGATTTCTTTGTCCAGTTCCAGCGCGCGGGCCACGGCCACGGCACTGCCGCGGTCTTTGATGGAGCCGGTGGGATTGCGTCCTTCGTCTTTAATAAACAGGTGGGAAATTTCCAGTTCGTGCGCCAGCTCCTTGCAGTGGTACATCGGCGTCCAGCCCACATGCACATGGGGCACTTTGTCATGGTCGTTTATGGGCAGCAGGTCCATATACCGCCACATGTCAAAGTGCGTATTGTCTTTTAATTTGCCGATGCTGAACCGGCGGGAAATCAGTTTATAGTCGTAGTTGACCTCCAGGTTGCCCCCGCAGGCCGTACAGACGAAATCCGTTTCGCTGGTTTTATGTTCTTTGCCGCAGTTGATGCACTGCAAGTTCAGAATTTTTTTCATATTTTTATGCCGCTTTTACGGGTTTTTGGATCAGGAACAGACTGATGAAAATAAGCGCCAGTCCCAGCAACTCGTTGCCGCCGGGCATGCGCCCGAAAGCAATCATGTCGCTGGCCATGGCCACCACCGGCGTGAAATACGTTACCGACGCCATGCGCGTGGCGCCCCAGCGGCGGATTAACGCCACCATCAGCAGGAAAGCCACCGCGGAAGAAAACACGCCCGCGCTGGCGATAGAGAGCACCACTTTGGTGCTGAAAGCGGAAGCGGGCGGCACCGGTTCCAAAATCAGCGAAACCGCCAGCAGTACCACGGCGGAGAATAAATACTGGTGAAACGTGTTGGCTTCCGGCGCGACGGAATGATTGTCCACCATAATTTTTTTGGTCAGCACATTGCCCAAGCTGTAGGACCACGCCATGAGCAGAAAGGCAAAACAACCATATAAAACATTCGGGTCGGTGCCCAGCTGTAAAGACGGCCACATAATGGTCAGCAGGCCGCCTAATCCAATCAGTACGCCTACGGCGCGCCGCCAGGTAAAGCGGTCTACGCCTTTGAGCAGCACCGCTCCGGCGATGAACGACCACAGCGGCACCGTGCCGTTAAAAATGCCGCCGATAGTCGGCGCGACGAAACGCTGTCCCCAGGAAATGGCCGCAAACGGGAACAGAATGAGTAAAAAGCCGATGGTCCAGGGCCGCCAGAGTTCTTTGACGGGGCAGCGCAGGTTTTTGCGCTGTACACCATACAGAATAATAAAGAAAATCAAACCCGCCAGTACGCGGAAAAACGTGCCCCAGTACGGCGGCAAAACGGTAACGATATTTTTGGTGGCCAAAAAAGCCGTTCCCCAACACAAAGCCAGACAAAACGCCAGCAAATAACTCATATTTTTCCTCCGAGAAGTCTTTTTTTCATTATATAAAATCTGTTTTTATCCCCGCTTAATGCAGGTGCCAGTACCAGCCGAAAATCACCAGTCCCAAAAGCAGGCGGTAAACCACGAACACGTTAAAGCTGTGCGTTTTGATATATTTCATCAGCCCGCCTATGACCAGCAGCGCACCCAAAAACGCGCTGATAAACCCCCACACCAGCGGTGCGGTAATATCCGCCGCAGAAAGGTGGGCCAGCTCCAGCACCGCCGCTCCGCCGATAACGGGGGCGGAAAGCAAAAAGGATATGCGCGCGCTCTGACTGCGTGAGAATCCCAGAAACAGCGCCGCCGTAATGGTAATTCCGCTGCGGGATACGCCGGGCATGAGGGCCAAGGCCTGCGCACAGCCGATAATCAGTAAATTTTTCAGGTTAATATCTGCGCGGCCTGCGGGGTCGGCTTTGCGGTCGGCCAGCCATAAAATGACGGCAAACACCATCAGGCAGGCCGCTATGCTCAGCGGGCTTCTGAACACTGTTTCTATGGCGTCCTGGCCCAATACTCCCGCCAGGCCCGCCGGTACGGTGGCCAGCGCCAGCAGCCACAGCGTTTTGCCTTCCCGGGTTTTGGGGCGGGTCAGGCCGTCTTTGATAATGACAAACCAGTCTTTGGCGAAGTATAACAACACGGCCAGCAGGGTGGCCAAATGCAGCATAACGTCAAAAGAAACGCCCTGGTATTGCACCCCGCGGAAAAAAGGCAGCAGCACCAAATGGGCGGAGCTAGAAATGGGCAAAAATTCACCCAACGCCTGCAAAAGGCCCAAGATAACGGCTTCGGCAATGCTCATTTGTTCTCCGTCGGCAGAAATTTGGGGGCCTGCGGGTCGGTCATGTCAAACACGGCGGCCGTGCCCGCTTCAAAAGGGGTGTATTCTTCGCGCAATATGCCTGCGGCAATGCTGCAGTTGGGGTTATGCCCCACCAGCATGACGCAGTCCGCTTTTTGCAGCTGCTGCACGGCAAAGTCTATGAGCCCCTTGGCGCTTAAACGTCCGTCCAGTTCTTCGGCCGCTTGGGGGGCAAGGCCCAAAATGTCGCCTGCGGTTTGGGCCGTTTGCCGCGCGCGCAGCAGCGGGCTGCACAGCAGTACGGCGGGTTTATATCCGGCTTTTTGCAGGGTGCGGGCCGTGGCGGCCGCTTTGTCCCGTCCGGCGGGGGTTAACGCTCTTTGCGCGTCCGTTTCGGCGTAAGGCTCCGCCTGGCCGTGGCGCATTAAAATCAAAATTTTCATATATATTTCCGCTGGCGCAAAAAAGGCGCGCCAAAAATGCCATAATATGTATAACTTATTTAATAGCATAGCATTTATGAGGGTTTTTTACGCACCTTTTCGGGCATTGGAAACACGGTTTGCCGCTTATGCCTCCGGTTTGAAAACCGGCCCGGGCCGGCGCGTGCTGGTGCTTTGCCCTTCGGGCCGCGCCGCCGCGCGCCTGCGCCGCCTGCTGGCGGAAAAAACGGGCCTGGTAAGCAATGTGTTTTTTGTTACGTTTTCCCAGCTTTTGGCGCGGCTGGACGCACAGGACCCCGCGCCGCGTGCACCGCTTCTGCCCGGGGACAATCTGCATGATTACCTGCTTAAAAATTTACTGCTGACCCCGGGGCTGAACCGGTATAAACCCAGCCGCGGCTTTTCGCGCGCGCTGCGCGCTTCCCTGCTCGATTTGGCCGATTCGCTGGCCGACCCCGACGTGCTGGAGGAACATTTGCAAACCACTTCCGACCCCGTGTTGGAAGCGCAAATGCCTCATTTACAGTGGTTGGTGAAAATGTACCGCGCGTATTTACAAAAAATGGACGACGTGCCCGGTTACCGTTCTTACCGTCAGTATTTCCGGGACGCGCTGGAACACGTGCCCGCCAGCCCGTGGCTGAAAAGTTTTGCGGAAATTTTAGTGTACGGTTTTTATGAGCTGACGGGCCGCCAGCTGGAGTTGTTTGACCTGCTGCGCGCGCATTATCCGCTGACGGTGTTTTGGCCGTATGCCAAGCACCCCGCTTTTGCATTCGGGCGGAAATTTTTTGAGGCCAATATTTTAGGCGCGTCCGGCGTCGCGGAAGAAGGGGAAGAAAACTGGGCTGCGTTGGCCGGCGGAGAGGCGCTGAAAAATCTGTTCACGCCGCAGACCGCTTCCGCCGCGCCGGAAGGCGTGCGCTTCGTGTCCGCGCCCGATCCGGAAGGGGAAGTGTTTTTTGTTGTCAAAGAAATGCTGCGCCTGCATGAAGAAAAGGGCTTGCCCTATGCGGATATGGCCCTGACGGCGCGTTCTTTGGAGCCTTATAAAACCCTGCTACCCGCCGCCTGCGCGCAGAACGGCGTGCCGCTTAACGCCTCTTTTTCTTTCGGGTTTTCCGCGCGCCCGCTGGGCGTATTTATCACCAATTTGTTTTCGCTGTGCCGCGGCGGCTTTGACCGCGAAGACGTGCGGGCCGTCGTGTCTTCGCCTTATTTTAAACGGAAGAACCAGTGGCGTTATTTGATAGACCAATGCCTGGCCAGGCGGGATTTTGCACAGTGGGCGGATTTGGTGCGGCCGTCTCTGCCGGCCTATGACTCCGCTTTTTTGCCGTGGCTGGAAGACGTCAAACGGCGGCTGGAATTTTTGGACCGCGCGGAAGACTGGACCGCGCTTTTGCAGGCCGCGCGGGACTTTTTGCAGGATAACGTGAATACGGATATTTTTGATGCGCAGGAACAGGCCGTATGGGACGCATTGGGCCAGGTGTTAAACGGTTTTGCGCGTTACGGCGCGGTGCAGCCGCGCGCGCGGGCCGGCGAATTTTTTGATGAATTGTTTTCCGCCCTGCAGGACGTGCAGCTGGCGCAGGGGGAAAATAGGCCCGCCGGCGTAACGGCTGCGGACGCGCTGGCCTTGCGCGGGCAGGGCTTTAAAGCCGTGTTTGTGCTGGGGCTGAATGAGAAAAGTTTTCCGCAGGCCATTCATGAAGACCCCGTCTTAAAAGATTATTACCGCCGTGTTTTGCGCGACCAGCTGGGTTTTTGGATCAACCAAAAAATGGAACGCTTTGACGAGGAACGCCTGCTTTTCTTCTGCGCGCTGGAAGCGGCGGAAGAGAAACTCTATTTGTCCTTTTTGCGTTCGGATGCGGAAGGCAAGCCGCTGGTGCCGTCGGGATATTTGGCGGAGTTCGCGCGCGCGGCACAGACGGATTTAACTTCTTCGGCCGTTACGCGCGTGAGCGGGCGGGCGGCGGAGCGGCTGAAAGAAACGGACGAAAAATTTTTGACGGCAAAAGAGCTGTCCCTGCTGCTTTCTGCCGAAGGGGCGGATGAAAAAGAATACCAGGCCGCGGGACTGTGGGACGAAGCGCGCCGCGACTCCCTGGCGGCGGCGCGGCAGATTGCCTCTGCCGGCGCGCTGACGGCGCGCGACGGCGCGGTAAACGGCGGAGCGGAAATTTTTTCCGCGCAAAACGCGGCGGGGTTTTCGCCCTCGGCCCTGCAGGATTTGGCGCGCTGCCCCATGAAATATTTTTTGGCCAAAGGCGTGGGGCTCAAAGAACCCGACGAAGTGCTCTCGCGCGACGCGCTGGCGCCGGACGCGCGCGGGCGGGCCTATCACCAAATTTTAATGGACTATTACGAGCAGCTCTATAAAGAAGGACTGGCGGGGCAGCTGTTCCCGTCTGCCTTGCAGGAGCGGCTGGAACGGGCCGTTAACAAACACTATGACGCACAAAGTTATAAACAGTTTGGCATTTATCCCGTGATTTGGGAGCTGATTTTGCAGGATATACATGACAAACTGGCCGATTTTGTTGTTAAAGACGCGGAACATTTGGACGGCTTTGTGCCGGCGGTGTTTGAAACGCTGTTTGAAAAAATCTATGAGCCTTCGCCGCGGCTGCACATGAAACTCAAGGGCATTGTGGACCGCATAGACGTCAATGCGGCCGCCAAAACTTTCCGCGTGCTGGACTATAAGTCGGGCCGCCACGGCGGCAAAGATTTGGCGGCGGATATGTTTAAAAAGGTGATTTTGCAGCCGTTTATTTATTTGATTTTGGCCCAAGATACGCCGCAGACGCAGGGTTTAACGCCGGACGGCGCGGCTTTGCTGAATATCAACAAAGGCTATGACCGCCAGGAGCTGACGGCCGAAGGTTTTGAAGCCGTGCGCCCGCGCGCGGAAGCATTTTTGACGCTGCTGATGAATCTGATAAAAGAAGGCTCTTTCTTTGTCAGCCCCGGGGAGCACTGCCAGTACTGCCCGTATGCGGCCATTTGCCGCAAAGACGCATACCGTACATTGCTGCGTGCCAAACACGCGCCGGCGGAACGGCAGCTGCAGGAGGCCAAACAATGAGTTTGCAGGAAGACCGCTTCCGCGTGCGCACGCGTTTAAACGTCAATATGGTGGTGGAGGCCGGCGCGGGCACCGGCAAAACCACCCTGCTGATTGACCGTCTGTGCTTTGCCCTGCTGGCGCAGGGGGTGGCCGCGCCGCGGCTGGTGGCGCTGACGTTTACCGAAAAAGCCGCCGCCGAAATTAAAACCCGCCTGATTTTTAAGCTCCAGGCCGTACTGCGCGCCGCACGGGAAGGGGAGCAAGAAAGCACCCTGCAGGTATTAAGGGAACACTTTGCCGTGCCCCTGCCGGAAATTATTTCCCGCGCCGAGGCCGCGCTGGCTCAGCTGGACCGCAGCCAAATAGGCACCATTCACGGTTTCTGCGCCGACATTTTGCGCATGTACCCGCTGGAAGCGGGCCTGACCCCGGGCGCGGAAATAGACAAAGGCCCGCGCGCGCAGGCCATTTTTGAAGCGGAATGGAACCGCTTTTTGGACCGCGAACTGGGGGAAAACGCCCCGCGCGCGTCGCAGTGGAAGGAGGTGCTGCCCCGTATCCCGCTGGCCGATTTGCGCGCCTGCGCCGAAGAAATGTGCGGCGGGAAAACGGGCGCGTACCAGTATTTTGCGCAGAAGGATTTATTGGCACGCGTCTGTGAAGAGCGCGCCGTGCGCGCGCGGCAAATGGCCGAAGATTTTTCCGCCGGAAAAAAAGCCCCGCGCGTAATAGAAAAAGCGCTTTTCCAGGCGGCGGCGCGTTTTGAAAACGCGGCCGCGTGGCTGCGCACGGGTGCGGCGCCGCAGGCGCAGGAAGAAACTATTCCCGTCAAATCCGTTCCCAAAGACTGGGACGAAGACAGCGCCGAAGAAGCCAAAGCCCTGTGCCGTTTCGCCGCGCAGGCCGACCCCGCCGTACAGCAACTGGTGCTGAAAGCCTATGAGTTGCTTGCGGACCTGGTGCAAACCGTGCGCGCGCGTTACACGCAGGAAGGCATTTTGAGCTTTGACGATTTAATCGTTAAAACGCGCGATTTGCTGAAAAACAATTTACTGGTGCGGCGGTATTTGCAGGAGGAATACGACGCGCTGTATATTGACGAGTTCCAGGACACGGACCCCGTGCAGGGTGAGCTGCTGCTTTTCCTGGCCGAAGAAAAAGGCGGCGGCGCCGCGGACTGGCGAGCCGTCAAACTGCAGCCGGGCAAGCTGTTTGTGGTGGGGGACCCCAAGCAGTCCATTTACCGTTTCCGCGGGGCCGATATTACGGCCTATGAACTGTTTACCGATTTGATTTTAAAGCAGGGCGGGGAAAAGGCGTACCTGCGCCAGAATTTCCGCAGTGAAAAAGAAATCATCGCCCTGGCCAACGGCGTATGTGCGGCCGTCATGCGGGAAAAACCGGCCTTCCAGCCCGCCTATGAAGCGATTTTTACGGAGAAAACGGATACATACGGCGCGGCGGAAATGGCGCTGGTCTGCGCCGGAGAGGAAAAAGTGTCCGCCGATGATTACCGCCACAACCAGGGGCGCTTTATTGCGCGCTGGATACGCGACAGCGTGGGCAAAATGACGTTGCGCAGCGGACGCAAACTGCAATATAAAGACATCGCTCTTTTGTCTCGCGCCGCCACCACGCTCGGCCCGTATGCAGACGCTTTGCGGCGCGAAGGGGTGCCGTTTTCTTTGGAAGAAGACAGAGATTTTTACCGCCGGCAGGAAATCTCCGACTTTTTAAATTTCCTGCGCGCCGCCGACGACCCGCGCAACCGCATTGCGCTGGCCGGCGTCCTGCGCAGCCCGCTGGGAGCCCTGACCGATGAGGAGCTGTACCGCCTGGCCCGCGCCGGCGAACTGGACTGGCGCGCCAATACGCATGAGCCCAAAGCGCGGCGCGTATTTGCCCTGCTGAAAAATTTTGCCGCGCGCGCGGGACGGGAGCCGTTGCGCGATGTATTGCGCGGTCTGTTAAACGAAACTTTCCTGGCCGAAGCCTGCACCGCCGCCTATGACGGGGAGCGCAGCATGGCCAATTTGCAGAAATTGGTGTCTTTGGCCGAAGGGTATTCTTTGCAGACGCCTTCCACCCTGGGGCAGTTCCTCTCCCGCGTGCAGGAAATGATGGAGCAGGAACTGGGCCGTCTGACCGCCCTGCCGGAGGGGGAAGCGCTGGACGCGGTCAGCGTCATGACGGTGCATAAATCCAAAGGCCTGGAATTCCCCGTTGTGATTTTGGCCGACATATCCAAAAAAGAAAGCGCCGCCGCGGCCAAACGGCCTGCGCATTTGTATTCCTGGCGTTATGACCTGCACGGCTTCCGCGCCGGCCCGTATGCCGATATCAATTTGGCCTGGCTGGAAGAAGAACAAAAAGAACACGAACGCTGCGAAGAAGTGCGCGTATTGTATGTGGCGCTGACGCGCGCGCGGGAAAAATTGCTGGTGGTGGGCAATGAAAACAGCGACAGGCGCACCCTGGCCGAAATGTTCGGCCGTGCGGGCTTTTTCCCGCTGGAGGAAGAACGGCCCGAGGCGCTGGGCGCGCAGGGGGAACTGCGCCTGACCTATGTGCCGTACCAAAAGCCGGAAGAATTTATCTATACGCACCGCCCCGCGCCGGCGGCGCAGAGAAAAAACAAAGATTTGCAGGCCTGGCGCGAAGCGTATGCGGCGCGTATGGCGCAGTATCAGGCATTGCGGGAAGAGACACTGCCTCTTTCCCCGTCCGCTTTGGCGGGGGAAGAAACCGAAAACCGGCAGGCGGCGGATTTGGGCACGCTGGTGCATGCGGCGCTGGCCCATTATTGGCGGGGGGAAGAAGATTTGCCCGTTTGTCTGGCGCGGGCGGCGCGGGAAACGGCTTTGGCGCAATATACCGATGCGGCGCGGGAAATATTAGAAACGTTTTTGGCTTCGGACGCCTGTGCGCGCCTGCGCGCCATGCAGGTGCTGGACGCGGAAATTCCTTTTTCCCGTCAAACGCCGCAGGGCGTGGTCAGCGGCGTGATGGATTTACTGTTGCGTGATACAAACGGTACGGTGTGGGTCGTGGATTTTAAAACGGACCGCACGGACGATCCCGCGCAGCTTGCCGAAAAATACCGCCCGCAGCTGCAGGCATATGTGCAGGCGGCCCGGCAAATGTATCCGCAAAATACGGTGCGCGGCGCGGCGGTGCTGGTGCGTGCGGGCCGTCTGGCGGAGCTGGCCTGAAGCGGCCGTAGCGGCTAAATTGGTAAAATTTAAGAAACATTTTCAGGAGGACGTATATGTTTGACAAACTCGGACAGCTTAAAGATTTGTGGCAGTTAAAAAACCAAATCCAGGAAATTAAAAAACGCCTGGACAATATGGTTATTAAGGTGGACAGCCCCCACCATGTGTTTGAAATTACGGTGTCGGGTTCGCAGGAAGTAAAAGAAGTGGTCGTGTCGGAACTGGTGAACAATTTTTCGCGCGAACAGCTGGCCGAAGAACTGAAAACCGTTATTAATAAGGCCGTGCGCGACAGCCAGGGCATGGCCGCTCAGGCCATGGGCGGTATGGCGGGTATGGACGGCAGCCTGCCCAAAGCCTGATATGCCGGCCTGCCGCGTTTATGCCGTGCTGGGCGTGTCTTTGACGGATCCGTCCAAATACGGCACCCGCATTTTTAAAGATTTGCTGGCCGCCGGTTACCGCGTCTATGCGGTAAACCCCAAGGGCGGGGAGTTGCTGGGAAACCCCGTCTATAAAACCTTGGCGGAGCTGCCCGCAACTCCTGACGGCGTGATTATGGTGCTGCCTCCGGCCGCGCTGGACGGAGCGGTGGCGCAGTGCATAGCGGCGGGCGTGAAGGAAATTTGGTTCCAGCCCGGCGCGCGGGACGAACGCGCCCGCCAAAAGGCGCAAACAGCCGGTATTAAAACCGTAGAAAGCTGTTTCATGGCGGAAAACGGAATTTGGTAATGACTTTTACGCCGCTTATTTTGTCCGGTAAAACGGCCCCGCGTTTGGGGCTGGGCACCTGGGCTTTGGGCGGCGGAAAAGACTGGGGAGAATCGGGCGGGCAGGACGCGGCAGACGCCGTGCACGCCGCGCTGGACGCGGGCATTTGCCTGATAGACACCGCCCCCGCTTACGGCTGGGGCCGCGCCGAGGAGCTGCTGGCGCGCGCCTTAAAAGGCCGCCGCCAACAGGTACTGCTGGCGGACAAATGCGGCATTGTGTTAAATAAAGACGGCCGGCCGGACCATGACCTGCGGCCCGAAAGCATTTTGGCGCAGTGTGACGCGTCGCTCTCCCGCCTGCAAACCGATTATTTGGACATATACCTCATACACTGGCCCGACCCAAAAGTGCCGCTTTCCGACGCGCTGGGCGCGCTGGAGCGGCTGAAAGAGCAGGGCAAAATACGCGCTTTGGGGCTGTGTAACGTGTCTGCGGATCTGCTGGTCTCCGCCGCCGCGCAGGCGTCTGTGGCGTGTGTGCAGAACCCGCTGTCTTTGCTGGACAACAAACAGGAAAAGGTGTTGGCGGCGTGTGCGGAAAAGAAAATCCCTTTTATGGCCTACGGCGCGCTGGGCGGGGGGATTTTAAGCGGCAAATACCATAAGGAGCCCAACTTCCGCCGCAGCGATGCGCGCAGGTATTTTTATCCGTATTATCGGGGAGAGTCTTTTTCCCGTGCGCAGTGCGTGGCCGCACGCATAAAGGAACTGGCCTCGCAAAAAGACTGTGCCGCGTCTGCCGTGGCATTGGCCTGGGCGCTGGTGCGCGGCGGCGTCAGCGGGGTTTTATTCGGGGCGCGCTGTGCGCGGCAAGTGCAGGAAAATGCCGCCGCCCTGCAAATCCGCCTGACGGAACGGGAAGCGGAGTATTTGGAATATGGACATTGAAACGATTTCTTCTTATTTGGACGGTATACTGCCTGCGCTGGGCATAAACAAAAAGCGCGAGCTGCTGCGCCTGTTGTATGAAATAGCCAAGCGCGACGGTGCGGATCCGTCTGCCATATTACCCGCCGAAAAGGGACTGAATTTTGAACGCGCCAAAAAAATCCTCCTGCAAAAACGCTATCCGCTTTCTTTCGCTTCCGCGCCGAAGAATGCGTTTTATTTACCCAAACTGGAGTTGGATCCGGCCCAGCGGGCGGATTTAACGCCGCGGGAATTTTATCCCAAAAACATTTATATTGAAACTTCCGTGCAGGACAGCCCGCTGGCGGCGCGTGCGCGGGAAATGTTTCCCAAAGTCGCTTTTCACGACTGGGACGGCAAAGAAATGGTGGGGGAAAGCAATTTTTCCCGCCGCACCGAAACCTTGGTCATCCACCGCGAAAAATACGATTTTTTAAAGCCCTGTCCGTGTTCGCAGGGCAATGCGGGCTGCGGGTACAACCTGATTAATCTGGGTTTTGGTTGCCGCTTTGAGTGCGAGTATTGTTTCCTGCAGCAGTATCAAAATTTGCACGCCGTCCTGCTGCCGGCCAATGTGCAGGATTTTTTGGATAAAATAGACGGGGCGAAATTTAATAAGGGGCCGTTTGACCGCCCGCGCATCGGCAGCGGGGAATTTACGGACTCTTTGGTGTTTGACGGGCTGACCCGCTACAGCCGCGAGCTGGTGCCGTTTTTCCGCGCCAGGCCGCATTTGCAGTTTGAATTTAAAACCAAAAGCGTATGTATAGAGGGCCTGCTGGAGGAAGGCGGAGCGGAAAACGTGGTGGTCGGCTGGTCCGTCAATGCGCCGCAATTTATAGAACAAACGGAGCATTTTACGCCGTCTTTGACGCGGCGGCTGGAAGCGGCGGCCCTGGCGGCCAAGGCCGGGTACCGCCTGGGGTTTCATTTTGACCCCGTGGTGCCGTTTGACGGCTGGCGGGAAGCCTATGCGCAGGCGGCAGAACAAATAGCCGAAGCGGTGCCGGCGGACAAAGTGGCGTGGATCAGCGTGGGGCTTTTGCGCTTTTCACGCGAATTAAAAAAGGCGGTGGAAAACCGCTTCCCGGACAATACGATTTTGGACGGGGAATTTCTGCTGGATTTTGACGGCAAAATGCGTTACCCCGAGGAAATGCGCCGTCGGGTATATGCTTATTTTGTGCCGCTGCTACAGCGCCTGTTCCCCAAAACGGTGGTGTATGTGTGCATGGAAAAGGCAAATATTTGTCCGTGTGTGAAATAAAAAATCCTCGGAGTTACCGGGGATTTTTTATTTTGTGAGATGGCTGTTGTGTTTTTACTCTCCATAAGTAACAATGCATTTTTTACTGAATAAAATATAGTTGGCATAATATGTTTCCACATATTTTAAAGAACGGATATGGGCCTTTTTTGCGGCGACGTCAATGTCTGTTTTTGTCAGGGGAAAAATACCCAATGCGAAGTAAGCGCAATCCATTCCCTTTTTTGCTCGGTTGAAATTTATGTTTGTGGCATCAAGTTGATTTTGTATATTTCGGTTGTATGCACAGCCCATGGAAGCCACGCAAGCGGCTCCCAGAAAAGCTAAAGCTAATTTTCTCATTTTTACTCTCTTTATGTGTTTTGAGCTTTTCTATGACGGTTATTTTAGGCAAATAAAAACGGCCGTTATATCTGAGCTAATTGAGGTAACCCAAAAATAACAGCCGTGGTTTCCTGCCATCTGCTGATGACAGGAAACACTCGGCACAAAACAAACGGGTAATTAGTCCGTTTGCTTTGTGCCTAAAACGATTGTTTTTGGACCTCAATTATGCCGCCGGTATCCCGACAGCGCACCGTATGCTTTATACGGTTCCAAAAACAGATTCAAATTGTAAATAAGCCTCGTTGAAGGCTTATGTGTTTGTATGCACTCCTTTCCGTAAATATAACTTATTATAAGAATTTTTACCGGTTTTGGCCAGCCGTAAAAATCCCCCGTGTGAAAGCGGGGGATTTTAAGTTCATTTAGTCTAGCAGTTTATTAATTTCTTTTTGATATTCTTCGGCCAGCGTATCAGAGTAGCCGCTCCAAATGCGCACCAAATCATGGTCTTTGTCAAACAGCATAATGTGCGGAAATCCACCCACCATTAAGTCCTGCGCGGCCTGTCCGCCCTGGTACAAAATGGTGCTTTCCAAATCATACTGGTCAATAATATCTTTTACGTCATCTTCGTTTTCGTCTACGAAAATGCCGATGACCTGTACCCCTTTGTCTTTAAATTCGGCATTGGCCGCTTCCAGCGCGGGCAGCGAGCGTTTGCACCACGGGCAATAGGTGGCCATTACGGCCAGTAAAACGGGCTGGCCCTGATAATCGGTATCCGTCCACACTTCTTCCGTTCCGGCTACCGGCAGGGATATGTGCAGTTCCGGCGTTTCTGGAATATTGACGCACGCGCCCAACAGGACGGCGGCGGACAACGTAAGCAATAGTATTTTTATTTTTTTCATAGATTTTCTCCTTATATAATCCAAATTAAACGATGATCATGCCATTTGCATCTGCAGGTTTACAGAGGGCAATGATAAGCTCTATAAAAGCTATGATAGAAGGAATATATGTCCAGCAGAAAATAAGGTAGAGGAATCCCATGCCTATTTTGCCGGCATAAAATTTGTGCCCGCCCAAACCGCCTAAAAAAAGTGCCAGCAGACAGTAGGCTACTTTATTGACGGCTTTTCTGGGACCGGACACACCAGAGGCTTCAATATAAGTTTGGGGAATAGGCGTATTGCTACTACTGTTAATGTTGATGTTAATTCCGTTTTTGGCCGCGCTGTTTTGAGCGGGAGTTTCTTGTTGTGCTTCCGGTTCTTTTTTTGTTACAATTACCCGGGTTTCGGTGGAAAAAATTTCAACAAAATCTCCTACGGCAGGTTCAAAGTTGCTGCAGTCCATTTTTCGTACTTCTTTAATGGAGCCGTCCTCACAACCGATAAAGATGATATCGCTATCTATTTTGATAATTTTTTTCATAAAATGCCTTCGTGATAACGGGATAAATATATTGTACTTAAATAAAATGTAAAGGGGTAGCGGTGTTTGTGTTCCCTTGATAAATTACGGTTGAAACAAACCCATCTGGGATAGCATTTGACGACTACAGAATAAGTTACAAAAGTAATGGGTTGAAGTGCCAGTTTACGTTTTAATTTTTTTGAACTGTGACAAATTAAGTGATGTAACCTAAATTTATATTTTAAACATCTAGGATTACTGTTTTGAAGAATAAGTTGGCTCGCGACGCAACAAGCTTAAATCGCTAACGCAAACAAAATCCCCTGAACCTGACAGGTGGTTTTTATGTGTTTTTACTGTCAGTTTACTGTCATCATTATTTTGTTTCTTTTCTTTGATATATATCATTTTTCCCTGTGTTTTACGACGAAAAAAACGGTATTTTCAGAGGATATACTCTAAAAATACCGCTTACTATAGAAGTACCGGGGAAGGGACTTGAACCCTTAAGCCCGAAAGGGCAATGGTTTTTGAGACCATCCTGTATACCAATTCCAGCACCCCGGCAATAAATCTCTTTTTCTATTCTAGCAAATTTCTTTTTGCCTTGTCATCATGCGCCCAACTACGGCCTTGCGGGGCCCTCCGGTAAAGGCGGGCCCTGCCTCTTAAAAGCGCAGCATAGACGTGTAATCTTTCAGGCGTTTTTCAATTTCGCCTTCTTTAATATTAGCCAGGCGCTTGACGCTGAAAGACTCTATGGCAAAAGACGCCATCACATTGCCTATCATCATGGCCCGCTTGATGGCGGACAGCGTGTCCCATTTGCGCAGGCTGGCCAAATAACCCGTGGCGCCGCCGCCGAAGGTGTCCCCCGCGCCGGTGGTGTCATATACATGTTCCAAAATATACGGCGGAAACTGCACGATGCCCAGTTTGCTGACCAGCATGGAGCCGTTGGGGCCCAGCTTGATAATGACGTGTTCGGCGCCGAGTTTCAGGATTTTTTTGCCCGCGGTAATCAGGTTATATTCTCCGGTCAGCTGGCGCGCTTCGGCTTCGTTTAAGAAGA
>DWVB01000095.1 GCA_019120455.1 Candidatus Avelusimicrobium excrementipullorum | reverse complement strand
CGACCCAGCTCATATTTATCCGTACCGGCGGGAATGGTTTTAGGGTCTTCCCCCGCCGCGTCCTGTTTACCCTGCGCCTGGCGTTCTTTAACCACTTTTTCCAGCGTGGCCGACGCGTTTAAACAGCGCGGGAAACCCGTATAGGCGTACAGCTGAAGCACCAGCTCTTTTAATTCATTGACGCTTACGCCCGCGTCCAAGGCGCGGTTGAAGGCCTTGGCCAGCTTGTCCAGGTCCCCCACCGCCGCCGTGGCGGCCGCCGCTGAGATAGCCTGCTGCTGCGGGGTCAACTGCGCTTTGGCTTCCTTCCAGTCATACGCCTGCAAAGCCGACGTGCCCAACAGGCCCGCCGCCGCCACTGCCGCTAATTTTTTCATAACTTGCCTCCTGTTTTTTACCAATTTTTCTTTTCTTTAGAGCTGTCGTGTTGGTGTTTGCGCTCTTCCACCATTTTTGCAAACCATTCCACCATATTCGGGTCGCGGTGGGAGAAGAAAGAGCTGGTCTGCTTGTCCAGCGCGGCCACCTCCGCCGCCGTCAGCTGCACGTCCGCCGCTATTTTCAGGCCGTTTAAATCATAGGAAATGGCGTGAATGTTCACTTTGCCGGGTTCGTTTTTGGTCAGCGCGCCCTGATAGACCAGCCCCCAAAAATTCTCATTATGCGTATTTTCGGCTTTGATTTCCGCTTCCGTCTTGTAGGTAAATAACGGTTTCATATTCGCTCCTTTGGCCGATTTAGCCGCCGCGGCGGGAGCGGCAGCCAACAATAAGCCCATCAGTCCCGCCAACCATTTGTTTTTATTCATATACCCTCCTGTTTCTTCAAATCTTTTTACAGTATATGGAACGGAGTTTACTCCATGTCAAGCTTTCAGTCCAAATTCTTCTCGTGCAGCCAGCCGGCCAGCATGTCGGCCAGGTGTGCATTGTTCTTTTCCACAAACAAAAAATGCGTATTGCCGTAAACGCCTTCTTTGGGCAGTTCCACCAGGGTGGCGTCTCCGCCGTTTTTGTTCACGGTCTGTACAAATTGGCGCGCCATGTGCAGGCGCACGCGCCAGTTTTCATCACCCAGGTTTTTGGACGGTTCTTCGGGAATATAATCGCCGAAATACAAAACCAGCGGGATTTGCGTCAGCTTCATAAACTGCTCCCGCGGCACGGCAATCGGCGCGCTGCCGCCCGTCAGGCCGTCAATGGCCGCAGGCAAGTCGTCCTGCGGGAATACAAATCCCCCGGGTTCATAAGCCGCCACCCCGCGCACGGAAGGATTCTGCATGGCCGCCATCCAACCGGGCACGCCGCCGGCGCTGTGCGTCACCAGTACGGCAGGGGCCGCTTTTTCGGCGGTCAGGGCCACCGCCTGCGCGTCCAGGGTGCCGGCGCTCAAATCCGGCGTCATTAAACGGAAAAACTGCGAGAGTTCCTCCTGCCCCTGCGGGAACTGCACGCCTTCGTTGTAGCGCGGCCAAATGCCCATGCGCCAGATGTCAAACCAAAACATCTCATCGGCAACGGGTTTTACCGTCTTGGCGGCGGTGGTGCGGCCTGCGCGGCCGCGGCCGGGCAAATCCATGACATACACGGGATAGCGGTGCTTTAACATCAGCGTGGCAAAGCCGTCCCGCCCGTCCGGCGTGGTCTGCCATACCGCCCCCGATCCGCCGTATCCGTGCACAAACACCAGCGCGTGCCTGCGGGCGCGGGACGGGATCTGGTACTGCACATAGGCATGGTCGGCGCGGTAGGACTGGCCCGTTTCTTCCTGCTCGGCCCAGCCGACAAACTTGCTGTTGTCATACGTTCCCGGGCGGACCAGTGTGGTGCCTCCCGCCGCAAAACTGCCCTGTTCTTTCAGCGTGATATGCCCTCCGGCACATCCGGCCAGCATACACACGGCCAAACACAGTATGATACGCTTCATGCTTTTTTCTCCTGTTTGATAAATTTTTTCCAAAATTCAACGGCCTGCTTCACCCACCCTTCCGCGACGGTGCCGGTGCCCAGGCCGAAACCGTGGCGCAGGCCTTTGTACTCGTGGAACTCCACGGGCACGCCCGCGCGGCGCAGCCCTTCGGCGCGGCGGGCCATCACGGAAGCGGGGGCAATATAGTCACGGTCCCCGACGGCAATAAATGTGGGCGGATCCTGCGGGGTAAAAGAGCTTTGCCCCGTATAGGCCATAATGACGGCCGCGGGCTTGGATACTTCGTCCGCGCCGAATACCGCCGTGCCATAAGAGCCCACGGCGGCCGCCATGCGCGCGCCGGCTGAGCCGCCCCATAAAGAATATCCCCTCGCGGCCACGCCCAGTTCCGCGGCGTGCTTTTCTATATAACTGAGCGCGGCGGCCAAATCTTCCACGGCCCATTGCCCGCTGCCGGCGCGGTATTTGATGACAAAGGCGTTAAAGCCCGACTCGCTGATTTTTTGCGCCACGGGGAAGCCCTCGTGCAAAGCCCCCACATAGGCAAAGCCGCCGCCCGGGCATACCACCGCAAACGGCGCGCCCTCCTTCCCTCGGAAAAAGAACAGCCCCGTATGTTTTTTGGCCGGTTCGCGGCGTTTTTGCGCGTCGGTGTAAAAATCATAAAATACCGTTTGGCCGTTCTGGGCGTCCGCAATCAAGCGGTTTATGGACGAAACAATTTCCTGCGGGTAAATGTTGGAGTGATAAGGCATTAACGAAGCGGCGTCCTGCCACTTCATATCCGGCTCATAGCGTCCGCCGTCCCAGGGTAGCATGCGCAAGGCAAAACCCGCCAGCGCGGGGTGGCGCAGCAAATCCCCCAGCGTGCTCTGCACGCTGAGCAGAGGGCCCGTTTGCGTACCGGCGGAGGCGGTTTCCTGCGTTTCATGCGCCGCCAGAGCAAAGGGGGTCAGGCCCGCCAAAGAAAAAATCCAAAATAACTTTTTCATATTCCGCTCCTTGCGTTTATTATTTTACGCACGAAAAGGGAAGAACAGGAAGCCTGATTTTTGACAATGGTGTAAAGTTTAGACTTATAACCACGACGGCGTCTTCAGATAAAAAAACCTCCGGCCGGGCCGGAGGCTGTAAGAAAAAAACAAGGGGATTATTTACGTTTGGGATTTTTGGCAAACCAGCCCTTTTGCACGCGTTTTTCCTGTTCAAACAGCTCTTTTATGCTCCACAAACACGTAAAGCCCAATACGCTGACCACACAGGCCCACGCCGTATTTTTTATATATAAAGCGGCCCATAAACACAAAAGTCCGGCCAGCAAAAAAACCGGCCAGACTTTTTTGGAAAAATAATATTCCGCTTTAATGACCACGGGATGAAACGCGCCGATAATCACAAACGCGGCCAGCCCCACTCCCAGCGCGGGCCAGTTCATTTTCGCTCCAGGCTGTTAAGCCAGACTATGATTTTATTTTTGACGGCCGCGTCATATTTTTCATCTAAATTGTTAAACGTGGCCGCAGGCAGAATATGCGCGTTTTTCGCGTGCGCGGCAAAATCTTCCACCGAGCTGCCCGTATTGCTGCCCTGCGTAAAAAACGGCACCACGGTTTTCCCCTGCCAGTCCGTATCGCGCAGCAAAGCCAGCACCGGAGAGGAAACGCTGTAACACCATACCGGAGAGCCAACAAACACCGTGTCATACGCCGCTAAATCCGGCACAGGTTCTTTCAAAGAAGGATAGTTGCCTGTTTTAAGTTGGCGGTAGCTGGTCCAGTACAGCTTTATCCCCGGCTTAAAAGCAGGCTCCGTCTGCACCTCCCATATCTCCGCCCCCGTCAGCTGTGCAATTTGCAGGGCAATGTCTTTGGTGTGTCCGGTCAGAGAATAATACACCACTAATGTTTTGCCCAGTTTATAATCCAGCGCGGCCGGCACCCCCTCATAGATTTTCATTTCCCGCGCATTACGCGCCGCCACACACCACAAATGAACGGCACTGCACACGCCGATAATCACAACGACTAAAACTACACCCCACAAAACATATTTCATATTTCCTCCTTAAAATCTGCGGCACGGGCCGCGCATACAGTATAGCAAAAGAAAATCCCCGCTTGGTATAAAGCGGGGATTATATAGCTTACCCGATATTTGGAATGATTCGGATATTAAATTCCGTTATGTAACGGACGTATAGCGGCTTTAGACACTTCCTGCGAAATTTTCTGTGCCAAAGCGTTTGCCTGCGCCGCGGAAGCAGATTTGGCCTTAGCCGATGCTTCCACCGCAGCTTTGGCTGAAGCATCTGCATCCGCCTGGGCTTTAGCTGCCGACTGAGCCGCCAGTTTGGCTTTGGCCGCAGCCGCCGTAGCGGCAGCCGAAGCTATATCCGCCTGCGTTTTGGCCTGCGCCGCAGAGGCCGCCGCCGTTTTGGCTTTTACAGCCGCTTGCTGCGCCGCCGTTAATGCCGTATCGGCAGCCTGTTTGGCCTTGGCAGCAACAGTAGCCGCTTTATCTGCCGCTGCCTTGGCTTTGGCGGCAGTATCCGTAGCAGCCGCCGTAGCGGCCTGCGATACGGACTGCACCTTGGCAAGAGTTTGTTCGGCTGATCTGAGTACTGCCTGAGCGGCAGATTTGGCCGTTTCGGAGGCTTTGGAAACCATGTCTTTGGCCTGATTGACCGTAGCTTGAGCCTGGCCTACCGCCTCTGATGCGGATTTAGCTACGGCATCAGCCTGGCTCTTGGCTCTGGCAGCGGCGGCCGCAGAAGCATCTGCTTCCGTCTTGGCCGTAGCCGCAGCCGCGGCCGATGCTTGGGCTTTAGCCGCACTGTCCGCCGCAGCGGCGGAAGATATATCGGCATCCGCTTTAGCCTTGGCTGCCGCCTGGGCGGACGCTTTTGCCTTCGTTTCCGCATCCGCAGCGGCGGCGGAGGCTGCAGCGGCATCCGTCTTGGCTTTCAGGGCAGACTGAGCAGATATTTTGGCCTTGGCCTCTGCGGCAGCTGCCGCCTGTGAGGCCAGATTAACGGCCTGCCTGGCCGCATTATTGGCCGAGTTTTGGTCCGTGATGTTTCTGCGGGCTTCCAGCGTAATGGCTTCCAGCTCTTTATCTTCCGCAGAACGTACTTGTGCAAAAGCAAGCGGCGCAAGCACACACAGCGCGCACACCGCAAATAAAACTTTTGTAACCGGTTTCATGCACATCCTCCTTAAAATTGATGAATGGATATTCATAGTATACATATTTTCCCTGTTTTAGCAAGAGGGCATTATACCTTCTTTACAACATAATACCGCCCGCCGGTAACAGGCGGGCGGATTTTCAGAAAAGATATATACAATTACAGATTATTGGCCAGCAACAGCACCAGCAGCCCTAAAAACACACAGCACAAAAGCAGTTTGGTCAGCCCCAAATGCTTTTTGAGCCAGTTGTTAAAAGTAGCCGATTCTTTGCCGAACACGGCCAACACAAACACCAGCACCAGCGGTACGATAAACATCAGGTTATAAAGCAGCAGATACTCTGCGGCGCGGAAGAAGTGTTTGTCTGCTTCTTTTAAGATAATCATGATGGTGGGCAAGTACACCTGCCCCGTGCATACGGCTTCCACCAGGGACACCACAAACCCCACCGCACACGCGGCCAGTACCAGCCGCCAGGACGAATCATGCTTCTCACGCAGGAAGAAATGCATGACTTTGTGAATGTACTGCTTATAGCTTTTGGGCAGCTGCAACAGCATTTTTTCCGATTTTTTGGTACGCTGATACACAATGAAATCATACAGACTTAAAGCGAAGAACAACGCACACAAGGCGATGGTCACCCACTGTACAATCAGCGTCACATAGGTAAAGCCTTTCATGGCATAGAGGAAACGGAACGCCCCAAATCCCAACAGCACATAGGCGGCAAATACGGACGCACAGTAGGATATCCCCACCAAAATCACTTCTTTGCGGTTATATTTATACACGGCCAGGAACGAAATAAAGAAAACAATGACCGCAAATGCGCACGGATTTACGCCGTCTGCCAGCCCCGCGCCGATAATGGCCCATACGGTGATTTGGCTGAACATGGCTTCATGCTGGGCCAGGGCCTGTTCCTGCGCGGAAGCGGAGTCCTTGTCCGGTGCCGGAGCAGCTGCGGTTTCGGAGGCATTGTCATCAGAAACAGCTGCGCTTGGTGCCGCAGGCGTTTCTTCGGGTTTATCCTGCGCGGCAAGCTCCTGCGCCTCGGGGACCGAATTTTCTTCCGTCAAAGGGGTGACGGGGCCTTCCTGGGCGTCTTGGTCGGCGGCCTGCTGCTCCTGCGCGGTTTTTTGTGCGGACAGTACCTTTTCCAATACTTCTTCGCAGCGGTCAATAGAACGGGGATAGCCCTGCAAGATTTCGTCGCCGATAATCACGGTCGGGATACCCATGGAGGTCGCCCCGCGCGCTTCCATGGCCTTGATAAACACCAAATTTCCCTGTCCCTGGGTGACGTCATAATGGACAATGTTCACCTCCCCTTTGTGGCGGGCGGCGAAGTTTTCTATAAATTTATCTTCTTTTAAATGGCGGCAGTGCACGCAATACGGCGACGTAAACACCAAAACATCTATGGGTTTGGCCGCCGCGTACGTCCAGGCCAAACATCCAAGTACGGCAAACAAGATACCGCGAAACAGTCCCTTCCGATACATATTCTCTCCTAACACAATGTTCTGCATAATTTTAATTCTTTAATCTGCGACGGATATTTTACCGCGCATTGTTTCAGCCGAGCCTGTTCCTGCGGCGAGCAGGCCGTGCAGGCCACGCTTTCCAGCCCTTTGCGCAAATGCGACATGGTGCGCTTGTCATAACTGCTTAAATGCTCCTCACAGGGGCAGCTTTCCTCGCTGGCGATTAAAGCTTTGGCCAGCAGGTAGCGGCTGTTCAGCTCGGCGCAGTCTTCCTCCGTCAGACCCGCTTCCGCCGCCGGCGCCTGCCACGGCGAAGGCAACCGGTTAACCACCACCGCACCCAGGGCCAGCACAAACACCGCACATCCCGCCCAGGCCAGCGGCCGCTTCCAGGCAATCACCCTTCTTTGGCTTACGCGCGCCCATACGCGGTTTTGCGCCGATCCGTTCGGGTCAAAATCCAGCTTTTCCGCACGCGTCTGCCAGGTTGGCTTGCTCATAAATCCTCCATGTCGCGCCGCATTTTTTCCACGGCGCGGTGGGCTACGGTGCCCACATTGCTCTCGCTCATGCCCGTTACCGCCGCAATTTGGCGGTTGTTCAGGCCCGAGTAAAACTTTAACGAAATCACGTCCCGCTCTTTGGTTGACAATTTGTCCAAGGCCAGAAGCAGGCGGCGTTTAAGCTCGTCCTCCTCGGCCTGCCGGAGCGGGGTTTTATCCTGCACCGGCAACACGTCTTCCGTATCCGTCAGCGAAAAGAAATGCCGCACCCAGTACAGCCGTCGGTGCATGTTGATTTCGTTGCGCGCAATGGTAAAAATCCACTGCGCAAAAACGCCTTTTGTTTCGTCATAGGAAGCGAATTTCTCACAGGCTTTGCGCCACGCGCCGGCGCATAGGTCTTCGGCCAGCGCCGCGTCTTTCACGCGCAAAAACACATACGCGTACACCCGTTTAAAATAAGCGTTGTATAACTCTTGAAAAGGCGCCATACACTATATACTATGCTCCGGAAGAAAAAGTATCACAACTCCCTGAAAGTCTTGCGGCAGTTATACATATCATAATATTTTTTGCGCTTTCCCGTCCGAAAAGAGTTTTGATATCATATAATTATGAATGTAAATGCAGTACCCGCTTCCGACGCCAGCCGGGAAGAAAAACAATTTCTCATCATGACGCAGACCCCCGTGGGCAAGCTCATCGCCAAACTGGCGGTGCCGACGGTGATCAGCATGCTGGTATCGGCCATTTACAATATTACCGATACGTTTTATGTATCACACCTCGGCCCCAGCGCGGCCGGGGCGGTGGGCGTGGTATTTTCGCTGATGTCTTTGATACAGGCCTTCGGTATGGGCATGGGAACGGGGGCGGCCAGCATGGTCAGCCGCTGCCTGGGCCGCAGGGACGTACAAACGGCTTCACGCTATGTATCGTCGGCGTTTTTTGCGGGTGCGCTTATCGGATTGTGCATTTTGACGGCCGGAGAACTCAACCTGCGCTGGCTGATGCGTCTGTTGGGCAGTACGGATACCATTTTGCCTTATGCCTGCGATTACGGGCATTATATTCTGATCGCCGCGCCCGTGATGTGCGCCGCGTTCGTGCTCAACACCACCCTGCGCGCCGAAGGAAAAGCCGTGTTTTCCATGATCGGCCTGACCACGGGCGCCATACTGAATATTGCCATTGCACCTATTTTTATTTATGTATTGGATTGGGGCATAGGCGGCGCGGCGCTGGCCGTGCTGGTCTGCCAGTGCATCAGTTTATGTATTTTGCTTTCGTTTTTTATCCGCAAGAAAAGCGTGACGACCCTGTCTTTTAAACTCATCAGCCGCGACCGGCGGGTTTACTGGGATTTAATCCGCCTGGGCAGCCCCACCACGCTGCGCCAGGGCTTTGCTTCTTTGGCCATGGCGCTGCTGAACGTAAAATCCGCCCCGTTCGGGGACGCGGCCGTGGCCGCCGTCAGTATTGTGGTGAAAATTTACCTGGCTATACGAAGTATTATTTTAGGTATCGGCCAGGCCCTGCAGCCGGTGGCGGGATATAATCACGGGGCTAAACTCTATGACCGCGTACGCGGGGCGTTTTGGGTGACTACGCGGGCGGGAACGCTGATTTGCCTGTGTTTTGCGGGCGCGCTGGCCCTGTGGGCCACGCCGGTCATCGCCTCTTTTCAAACCGGCAGCCGGGAAGTAATAGACATCGGGGTGGACGCACTGTATTTGTTCTGTATGGCGCTGCCTTTTTTGCCTTTTTCCACCTATGTGGACCAAATGCTGCAAATGTTGGGGCGCAGCAAAAGCTCGGCCTTTTTGGCCAGCTGCCGCCAGGGCATTATGTTCCTGCCGCTGATTTTTATCCTGCCGCATTATTTCGGCCTGAGCGGGGTGGAAGCCACCCAGCCGCTGGCTGATATGCTGACGTTTTTTGCGGCGGCGGTTATTTTATACCGTTTCTTTAAGCAGTATCAGACCGGCCGCAAAAAAATCACTTCCAAACGCCGCCTGCGGCTGATGTATTTAAGACTCTCGCGCAAGCTCAACCACTGGACGGAGCCGTATCATTAAAATCTTTTCTGTGTACGCCCGTTTACGCTCCGCCGGACGCCATATCGGCCGTGCCGCCGGGCCTTTAAAATCTCGGACCGATATACATTTGGCCATCTGCGCCAAAGTATTTTATATTTCCTTTAGAGGCACGGACAAGTGTCTCCCGTTGCTGTATTTGTGTAGCTATTTTGGCTTTGATTTTCGTGTCCTGTTCAAACACAAAACCGCGCAGCTCCACCCCCATATCCGCCCCGGCTTTATCCGCAGCTATAGTCGCTTTTTCAGCCGACGCACCGCGGCTTATCCTTCTGTATATGCCGTACAGCTTGGCTATCAGACGGGCAGGCTCCCCCACGTATCCGGCCAGCATGGTGCCAAACATATGATACCAGTCCCCGAATTTATTCGGGCTTCCGGCATACAAATCGGCCAGTTTGCGGTTAACCACCGTATTCTCTCTGTCTTTCTCAAACGTGGCGTCGGAAAGAACGTTTTCTATGGTTAAAAGCGTCAAATACACATTTCCGCCGTTCAAAATATAACTTTTGTGAAAGAGGGCCTCAATGCTAACCGAGTTATCCGGACGCGTTTTTATCCACTCTATGAGCTCTTCTTCGTGTCCGACGTACAAAAACCGGGAAGAAGAAGCCGTCGCCAAAGCCATGATAATTTTAGACAGCCCGGATGTGCGCCCTGCGGACCAGGTATGTATCCGGCCAAAAGAAACATGCAGTCCCCTGGCCCGCTCGTCACGGATAATTTTTTTCAAATTGGCTACAGTGACCTGCGCGTCAAACAAAGGCCTGACACGACTGTTGTCCACCATGCGGACCAGCGTATTCTGAAGGATAGGATTTTCCTGCAAAAAACGGGGCAGTCTTAACTGCGTTTCCTGCGGTGCAATATTTTTGCGCAACACGCATTTTTTCAGTCCGGTTTCACAAGTATCCCAAAACAACTGCAACAACAGCCGGTCGCCTTTCCTGTCCTTCAGCATCAGTTTTTCCTGGGCATATTGAATAAAAGAATTGGACTGGGCAAAAACCGGCACAGTACATGCGGGAAGCAAGACAATGGCCGATATGCTTAACATCACTTTATGGAACAAAGATATTCTCATATTTCCTCCGTACCGCAGGTAAACTCTCCCAAAAAATTATCAGCTCTTATATCCGAGAACAAAGCAAGGCAGCCGACATGGTATACTTCTATATTGTTTCTTTTATTAATTTATCCCATAAACAAACAACTATCAAGGGCCATAAGGCCTATTTCCGCCTGCTCATTGGGCCCAGATAAATATTATGGAATGTCCAATCGGCAGGCAAAGGGCAGAAAAAAGTCCGTTTCTTTACAGAAACAGACTTTTAGATATATTTTCTTATGTTAAAAAAGACCGCCGCCTTTTAACATAAAGGAATATAGCCGCATTTGATAAAATAAAACATATCTGTCTTGTTTTTCCGGAGTGCTATGCTGGACTTACTGACGCCTTTCCAACAGCGCAAACCCAATCCCCACAAATTAACCGCCTACGGTTTTGCAAAAGACGGCACAGGCTATCTTTTTTCCGCTTCCGTGCCGCAAAGCCAAATCCGTATCACCCTGCATATCGGCCCCAAAGGAAAAGCGGAAATCCAGGCCGTGGACGGGCGGACGGGGCAGCCTTATGTAGCCTGGCGTGTAGCTGGGGCACAGGGAGTCTTTGTCGGCCAAGTGCGTCAGTTCTGCAAACAGTTGCTTGCAGACGTAGCGCAAAACTGTTTTGAGCCGGACATATTTCAAAATGCCCAAACCAAACGGCTGATTAAGTATATACAAAACACATATAAAGACGAACCGGAATATTTGTGGGCCAAATTCCCGGAAAACGCTGTCCTGCGCCGCAAGGACAATGCAAAATGGTACGCCGCTATTCTGCGTCTGCCCGCCGCCAAAATACGTACGGGCGCAAAAGGCATGACGGAAATACTGGATTTGCGGGCAGACCCGCTTTTGCTGCCCGCTTTGTTAAACGGCACAACCTATCTGCCCGGCTATCACATGAACAAAAAATCCTGGTATACCCTGGAACTGAACGGGAATGTGCCTGACAAAGAAATTTTCCGCCGGGTGGAGGAAAGCTACGTCCTGGCCGCCAAAAAGGGTAAATCCTAAATTTGTTAAAATACATATATGCCTAAACTCAAAACGATTTTCTTCGGCACGCCGGACATTGCCGTGCCGTATTTGGAGCTGGCCCATGAGCTGACCGATGTGCAGCTGGTCGTTACGCAGGCCGACAAACCGCGCGGGCGCGGCATGGTCATTACCCCCTGCCCCGTCAAAAGCCGCGCGCTGGAGCTGGGCCTGCCGGTACGCTCACCGGACAAACTAAAAGATATTTACGAAGAAGTCAAAAACATTCCTTTTGATATCGGCGTGGTGGTGGCATTTGGCAAAATCTTCCGCCCCGATTTCCTGGCCCTGGCCAAGACGGGTTTTTTAAACGTGCATTTTTCGCTTTTGCCGCTTTTGCGCGGCGCCGCGCCGGTACAGCATTCCTTATTTAATAACTTTTCCAAAACGGGCGTCAGCGTGTTTTGGATTGCCCCGGGGATGGACGACGGCCCGCTGTTTCTGCAAAAAGAAATCTCCGTAGCCCCGCAGGACGACGCGCAAAGTCTGTTCGGCAAACTGATTCCGCTGGGGCTGGAGGCCTTAAAAGAAACCCTCACGCGCCTGGAAGCGGGCGAAATCATCAAAATTCCGCAGACGGGCGAGCCGACCCTGGCCCCCATGATTAAAAAAGAAGACGCCCAGATTCGTTTTGACACCCTGACCGCCGCGCAAATTCACCACAAAGTGCGCGGCCTGGCCTGCGGCCCCAAAGCGCGCGCCGTCATCTGTTTGCACGGCAAAGAAGAGCCGCTGCAAATCCTGCACACGCGCCTGCCGGACAAAGCGGAAACCGCAGCCGACGCCGCCGCACGGGCCGGAACGGTGCTGCGCGTTGAAAGCCAAAGCGGAATTTTAGTAAAATGTGTACAAGGAAGCATTTGGATTACAGAGGTGCATCCGGCCGGCAAAAAGCCCATGTCTGCGGCGGCTTACGCCAACGGACACGGCATCAAATCCGGTGCGGAGGTATTTGTTTTTCATGGCTAAAAATACGGACGCAAGTTTTGAAGAATTTATCGGAAAGGCGAAAAAATCTTCCCGCGGCAAATGGATTGCGGCGGGCGTGATTTTCGTCTTTTTTGTATTGCTGATTTTTATTTCCATTGACTGGGTGATGGGAGCCATGGTGCACACGCGCCAGGAAGTGCAGGTGCCCGATATCACCAAAAAACCCGTCACGGCGGCTTTAAACTCCCTGGCCACGGTCAACCTGGCCATGAAGCAGGCCGGCGTGGAATTTGCAGACAATGTCCCCCCGGGCTCGGTTCTGCGCCAAATTCCTTCCGCCGGCAGCACCGTGCGCGAAGGACGCGTCATCCGCGTGTGGATTTCCCAGGGCGATGAAATGGTGTTTGTTCCTTCCGTGGAAGGGCTGGACCTGCGCGCGGCGCAGCTGGCCGTACGCCAGGCGGGCCTGCAGGTGGAAAAAGTGGAAAACGCCTACTCCCTGACGGTGGAAAAGGGTCTGATTATATCCCAGTCGCCGGAATCGGACAGCATGCTTACGCGCGGAGACAAAGTTACCTTAACCCTTTCCAACGGACAGCCTCCGGCCAGCGTGATTTTGGTGCCGGACTTCCGCAATAAAAAGCTGGCGGAAGCGACCCTCTGGGCCAGCCAGCAGAACATGAATTTAACCGTGAAAGAAGACGCCGATTCTCCTTTCCCGTACGGCACCATTGCCGAGCAAAATCCGCCGGCCGACAGTGAGCTGGCCGCCGGTTCTGCGCTGGAAGTGACCGTCAGCCGCCGCGAGGCTTCCGAAGACGAAAAGATGTACCATTTGCATTACGAACTGCCGCAGGGTAAAAAAGCCATGCGCGTGCGCATTGTGCTTATTGACGACAACGGCGAACGCGAAGTCATCAACGAAAGCAAACAGCCCGGCAGCAAGATAGATTTGGAAATCCCGTACAGCGGCAAAGCTACCTTCCGCATTTTGTCGGACGGTATCCTGGTGCGGGAGCGCGAAATACAATGACTTCCAAAATCGGCCCCGCAAATGGTAAAATAATGATTGCGCCTTCCATTTTGTCGGCCGATTTATGGAACCTGGGCCGCGATGTGGAAACCGTGCGCAAAGCCGGAGCGGACTGGCTGCATGTGGACGTAATGGACGGCCATTTCGTGCCGAATTTGAGTTTCGGCCCCGCCGTGGTAAAAAATTTATGCGGCCGCGCGCAGCTGCCGCTGGATGTGCACCTGATGGTGCAGCGTCCGTTAAAATTTATAGAAGCGTTTGCCAAGGCCGGCGCGGACATGTTGACCGTGCACATTGAGGCCGAGGACGACGTAAAAGAAGCTCTTTTACTGATTAAAAAACTGGGCGTAAAAGCGGGCCTGTCCGTTAAACCGGATACGGACCCGAAACGCCTGGGGGATTATTTGGACCTGCTGGATTTGGTCCTGGTTATGACCGTGCAGCCGGGGTTCGGCGGGCAGAGTTTCCTGCCGCACAGCCCCGCGCAAATAGCCGCCGTGCGCGCGCAAATCAGCGCCGCCGGACGGCCCGTATGGCTGGAGGTGGACGGAGGGATTAATGCCCACACCGCCGCCGAAGCGGCACGGGCGGGGGCGGACGCGTTTGTGGCGGGCAACGCCATATTCGCCGCGGCAGACCCCCAAAAGGCCCTGGCCGATATACGCCGGGCCGCCACGATTTAATTACACCGCCCTTTATAAGGGCGAACATAAGGAGAAGTTACACATGGCAGTCGTCATCAGATTACAGAGAGTGGGTAAAAAAGCCCACGCGCAGTACAGAGTCGTAGCGATTGAAAAGAAAACCGCCGTCGGCTCTGAAGCCAAAGAAGTGCTGGGTCAGTACGATCCGTGCAACAAAGAAACCGCCAAACAGATTAACCTCAAACTGGACCGCGTGGAGCACTGGATCAAAAACGGCGCCAAACCGTCCGAAACGGTGGCCGCGCTGATCAAGAAAGCCCAAACCGCCGCCAAATAAGAGGCGTTATGAAAGAGTTAGCCACTATCCTTCTCAAATCCCTCTCCGCTAATCCGGACAATGTGGTGGTAGAAGAAAAAGTTGAGAACAATAAAGTTTACCTGACGACCAAAGTGTCCCCCGAGGACAAAGGCAAGGTAATCGGAAAAGACGGCTGCATTATTAAGGCCGTGCGCACCGTGCTGAGTGCGGCGGCGGCCAAACAAAACGTAAAAGTTACGTTAAAGCTGGAAGACTGATGTTGAAAGTGGACGTCGTCACCGCGTTCCCCGATATGCTGGCCGGCCCTTTGGGCCAGAGTATCGTGGGCAGAGCGCAAAAGGCAGGGGTGCTCAAGCTCGGGTTTACCAACCCGCGCGACTTTACCGAAGACAAGCACCACACGCTCGACGACAGGCCATACGGCGGCGGCCCCGGCATGCTGATGAAAGCCGAGCCGCTGTACCGGGCGATAAAAAGCCTTCGCAAAAAAAATTCGGTGGTTATTTTGACCAGCCCGCGCGGGCAGACGTTCACGCAGGCGCTGGCCAAAAAACTGGCCAAAAAGAAACACCTGATTTTTGTGTGCGGGCATTATGAAGGGATAGACGAGCGCGTGTATCCCGAAATGGATATGGAAGTGTCGCTGGGGGATTTTATCCTGACCGGCGGGGAACTGGCCTCGGCCGTGATGATAGACGCAGTCACGCGGCTTTTGCCGGGGACGTTTAAAAAACAGGACGTAACTGTTTCCGAGTCGTTTGAAGACGGCCTGCTGGAAGCTCCGCAGTACACACGGCCCGAAGTATGGCGGGGCAAAAGAGTGCCGCAGGTGCTCTTGAGCGGGCACCACAAGCAAATGGAAGCCTGGAAACGGGAAAAAGCCCTGGAACTGACAAAAAAATACAGACCCGATTTGCTTAACACCTCTCAGGCAAAAAAGGCCGCAGTAAACAAAAGCGTCAAAAAGAAGGCGGTAAAAACCGCGGACAAACCCGCCGCGAAAACCGCCCGAAAAACAAAGAAACAGACGAAGAAATGATTTTCGGAGGAAGTAAGCGTTATGAACATCAACCAAATCAAACACAACCTCAAGACCAACGTGCCGTCTTTTAAATCCGGCGACACGGTGCGCGTAAAAGTCAAAGTCGTGGAAGGCGACAACGAACGCCTGCAGGCTTTTGACGGCGTGGTCATCGGCCGCAAAGGCAGCGGCATCAGCGAAACCTTTACGGTGCGCAAAATTTCGTTCGGCGTGGGCGTGGAAAGAATTTTCCCCGTGCACTCCCCCCGCGTGGAAAGCATTGAAGTATTAAAGAGCGGTAAAGTGCGCAGAGCCAAACTGAACTACTTAAAGAAACTCTCCGGCAAAGCCGCCCGTCTGCAGGAAGTAAAAAAACAGACCGGCGCCGCGGCTGAAACCGCCGCCGCTGGCGAAGAGGCCGCCGCTCAGCAGCCCGCCGCCGAGGCTAAATAAGAAGGCCACGGGCCGAATTATTTCCTCCAATTGCCGCGCTCCTTTCGGAGCGCGGTTTTTTTGTTTTTAGTCCCGGGGTCCATCAGGACGGCCTGCAGTATTTTTACTATTGGCCAATAAAGCCTTTTGGTGTATTTGTATTGAGGGACTTTTCCCCGGTCCTTTTCCATTTCTTCACGCGCCCCGCCTTTCCTCCCCGCAAATCCGGCATAGAAAAGCCCCGCGCCGGCAAACCGGTGCGGGGTTGTATAAACACCCGTCTGGCGGGCTGCCGGACAGGGGCTTTCTATGAATCAAGAGCCATATTCGTAAGCTGGAAATACCGGACACAAATTGCCATCATTGCAACAAGTCAATGTGCGTCCCATATATGTAACGGAAGATGAACTCTTTTTACAAGTGACCTTCTGCTGAAAATAACGGATCTTACAGGCATATCCATAATAGTAAGTTCCTACGTTATTCCAGCAGCCGCAGTTAAATGAAGAACTGTTGTATTTACCGTCACGCAATGGACCTTGACAGCTAGAAGTATTCTTTGGCAGTACATATGTTTCACAAAAGTTGTCTATTCCGTGAGTAGCTATATATTGAGAAGTATTAAAATTTACGGAGCTCGGTTGCCCTATACTGCACGACGTCATTGCGGGAGAGGAACATTCCATAGGGCAAGAGCCGTGAGATGTATATACTTGGCTTCCCGCCACACTGGTATATACGTCCACGCATTCTCTGCCGGAGGAAAGATCGGCCGCAGAGCAAGTATACTCCTCCTTGAGGTTTCCATCACAGGTATCCAAGTTCTGGGCATCCCAATATCCCCCCTCAATTTCATATCCTCTTCCGTTGGTCTGCCCGCCGCTGGATGAATTTTGACTAATCATTACATCGAAGCATGGAGTCATTCGGGCCTGTGTAGAACAAGTAAATGCCTCTTTTGTATTTCCATCACACGTATCCACTGCGAAAAGGTTGCTGGACGGAACAAACGTTTTCCACTCTCCACAGGAAACATTGCATTCTTCTCCCTTACACGTCCCAAACGCCAATACCTTATACTTGTAATTGTCGTCCGTCGTCCTTTCCACCCATCTCAAATTGCTGCACTCCTGCCCAGGCTCCGGTATCGCATTCTCTCCCAACGTGAAACTCCCTCCCGTAGGCACCGTCACACTCGTTAAATCCAATATGTTCGCTCTCACATCCGCCGTACTCGTATTTAACGTACTTATCTTGGACTCCGCACTGCTGCTCTTGTTCTCAAATGAAGCCGTTCCCCGGCTGTTGAGCGTGACCGCTTCAAAGTCCGTGCTTTTCATGTCCACACTGCCCAACACTTCCGTTACGGGGAACTTATAATTGCCCGTATTATT
>DWVB01000094.1 GCA_019120455.1 Candidatus Avelusimicrobium excrementipullorum | reverse complement strand
GTGGACGATATTTTGGACGTTACCGCCACGGCCAAGCAGCTGGGCAAATCCAACAGCGACGCGCAAAACGGCAAACTGACCTTTGTCAGCCTGTTCGGGCTGGAAGGCAGCCGCAAACACGCACAGCTGCTTATCGCCAGAGCTCAAAAAGCGCTGGACAGCCTCAAAAACGTCAAACGCAAAAACCTGGCCCCGCTGTATGGCATGGCCGAATTTTTCAAAAACCGCACTTATTAAGGAGTCCGCATGAAAGTACTGCCCACCGTCAAAACCCCCGCCGATTTACGCAACATTAAGCGCGAACTGCTGCCGCAGCTGTGCCAGGAAATCCGCGAGGAAATCATCAAAACCACCAGCAAAAACGGCGGCCACCTGGGCTCCAGTCTGGGCGCGGTGGAAATGATTACCGCGTTGCATTATGTGTTTAACACCCCCAAAGACAAGCTGGTCTTTGACACCGGGCACCAGGCTTACGCGCATAAACTGCTGACGGGACGCCAGGGCAAATTTCACACCATACGCACCAAAGGGGGATTAAGCGGATTTCCCAAAAGAAGCGAAAGCAAATATGACGAATTCGGCGTCGGGCACGCCAGCACGGCTCTGTCGGCCGCGCTGGGTATGGCGATTGCGCGCGACCAAAAAGGCGGCAAAGAAAAAGTGGTGGCCGTAGTGGCCGACGGCGCGCTGACCGGCGGCATGGCCTATGAAGCCATGCAAAACGCGGGCCTGCTGGCCACGGACATGTTGGTGATATTAAACGACAACCAGATGTTTATTTCCAAACGCGTGGGCGCGCTGGGACAGTTTTTAACCAAACTGCTGACCAAAAAATACGTGCAGCTGGCCGAAGAAAAAGCCACCAATTTTTTGAAACGTTTTGACGAAGTGGGCAACAACGCCGCCAAGCTGGCCAAAAAGGCGCGCTCCATTTTATTCCCGGGCACGATTTTTGAAGAAATGGGCTTCCGTTATTTCGGCCCTGTCAACGGCAACGACATCAACGCCATGATTGACGTACTGGAAAGCGTCAAAGACGTCAAAGGCCCCGTTCTGCTGCATGTGGTAACCAAAAAAGGCAAGGGCTATGCCCCCGCCGAAGAAAAACCCACCAAGTTCCACGGGGTGGGCATGTTTGACGCAGACACCGGCGACACCATCGGCAAAAGCGACCGCATCACCTTTACCAAAGCCTTTTCCGACGCGATGATTAAGCTGGCTAAGGCCGACAAAAAAATCAACGCCATTACCGCCGCCATGCCCGAGGGCACGGGGCTGGACGAATTCCGCCATACTTTTCCGCAGCGGTTTTTTGACGTGGGCATTGCCGAAGAACACGCGGCCACCTTTGCCGCCGGCATGGCGGCCGAAGGGTTAAAGCCCGTCGTGGCGGTCTATTCCTCTTTTGCACAGCGCTGTTACGACCAAATCGTGCATGACGTGGCGCTGCAGGATTTGCCCGTCGTGTTCGCGCTGGACCGCGCCGGCCTGGTGGGCGAAGACGGCCCCACGCACCACGGCGTATTTGATTTAAGTTTTCTGCGCAGCACGCCGCACCTGATTATCGCCGCGCCGGCGGACGAAAACGAGCTGGGACACATGCTCAAAACCGGGCTGGACAGCGGCAAGCCTTTTGTCCTGCGCTATCCGCGCGGAGCCGGCTTTAACGTGCCCGTGGACAAAGAACTTAAAGCCCTGCCCGTCGGCAAAGGCGTATGGCTTAAAAAAGGAAAGGATGTAACCATTGTAGCCATCGGCAACCGCGTACATCCCGCACTGGAAGCGGCGGAGCTTTTAAAAGAAAAAGGATTGGACGCGGGCGTGATTAACGCACGCTTTGTCAAACCGCTGGACACGGAGATTTTAGATGAGGCCCTGAAAGTCTCCCCGCGTATCGTAACGGTGGAGGATAACGCGCTGTGCGGAGGGTTCGGCTCGGCGGTGGCCGAGTATCTGACGGGGCAGGACAAGCCCTTTCACCTGCTGCGCCTGGGGCTGCCCGACGAATTTGTGGAACACGGTAAAGTCAGCCAGCTGTTTGAACAGCTTGGACTGACGGCGCAAAAAATGGCTGAAAAAATCCTGGACTGGAGCAACGCTTATGAAAAAAAATCCTAAAAAACAACGCATTGCCAGTATTGAACACGAAAGCTCTTATATCCGCGCTTACGAAGATATTGAATTGTTAAATAAGCCGGTCATGCGCCCCGTACGCATTGAACTGGAAGTCATGAAGCCGGAACTGTATTTGCAAAAGTTGGACATTACCCAAACAATCGTTTGTTTCGGCTCCGCGCGCGTACGCCCCGAAAAAGAAGCCAAAGCGTTGGTGGCCCAAGCCAAAAAAGAACTGGCCAAAAACCCCAAAAGCAAAAAACTGCAGGAACGCTTAAGCGAGGCCGAAGGGCTGCTCTCTCTGTCCAAATATTATGAAGTGGGCCGCGAATTTGCCAAACTGGTCGTTAAAAAAGCCAAAAATCGCTTTGCCGTGGTGACGGGCGGCGGCCCGGGCCTGATGGAAGCGGCCAACCGCGGCGCGTTTGAAAACGGCGGCCGCAGCGTGGGCTTTAACATCACCCTGCCGCATGAACAGCACCCCAATCCGTACATCACCAAAAACCTGGCTTTCCTGTTTCACTACTTTGCCATACGCAAGCTGCATTTGGTTATGCGTTCGCGCGCGTTTGTGGTATTGCCGGGCGGATACGGGACCTTTGACGAGTTGTTTGAAATTTTGACGCTGGTCAAAACGGGCAAAAAAGAAGATATCCCCATTATTCTGGTGGGCAAGGAATTTTGGAACTCCGTTGTTAACTTCAACGCCCTGGCTTCTTACGGCGTGATTGACAATGACGAAGCCCGCACCTGCCACATCGTGGACACGGCGCAGGAAGCGTGGGACATTATCGCCAAGTTCTACAAAATTAAATAAACAGCCGATTAAAAATCCCCGGGCCTTACAGAAGTCCGGGGATTTTTATGATTGGTTTATTTGATAATTCCATCTGCAGAGCCGGTAATACTTTTACAAATATCGGGAACCGTTGAATCCAACTGAAGGCGCTGACATTTCCAGGTTTCGTTTCCGTCCGCATCTACGGACAGCAAAATACCGTAGGCGTCTTTGCCGGAATTAATGCTGACGCCGTTTTTGGCACGGGCGGCATACACATTCAAAGCACTATCTGCTTTCGGAATGAAAATATACCAGTCATCTGTAGAAAACACTTTGGAATTTTCCGTGTTAATATTTGGCATTTGTAAGTCCAGCAACGTCAAATCCGACGTATATTCCATATTGGCCAATTTATAGGCTTTTTCCGCCGTCAATAAACTGCGCAGCAGCGTAATGGCTTCCGATGAGCGGCTTTTTTCCACCGCCTTGGTATATTCCGGCAAAGCTATGGCCGACAATATACCGATGATTAATACCACCACCAAAAGCTCTATCAGCGTAAAGCCGGCTATTCTGCCTTTAGCGGGGCGTTTTTTCGTCAGGGTTCTTTTTTGATAGATTTTGTTCATAAACAAAATCT
>DWVB01000093.1 GCA_019120455.1 Candidatus Avelusimicrobium excrementipullorum | reverse complement strand
GCAGTTTTTATATAATATAAGTACACTTATTAAGAGGTTTTTTTTCAATGCCTAAACGATTTACCGAAAATGCGCAAAAAATTATTCTTATCGCGCAGGAAGAAGCCAAACGCTTAAATCATGATTATGTGGGGACGGAACACATTCTGCTGGGGCTGACGGCCCTGGACGGCACCGTGTCCAACAAAATTTTATCTTCGCTGGGCGTAACGTTTCGCAAAGTGCGCCTGGAAATAGAAAAAATGGTCGGCGTGGGGGACGCCATCATGCTCATGGGGGAAATCCCGTTCACGCCGCGCGCCAAAAAAGTGCTGGAATACGCGGTGGAGGAATCGCAGTCGCTGGGCATGGAGCACATTGGCACGGAGCATATCCTGCTGGGGCTGGTGCGCGAGGAAGAAGGCCTGGCCGGCACCATTTTGCAGAATTTGGGCGTCACGCTGGACGCCGTGCGAGAAAGCACGCTGGGATTCTTGGAAGGAGCGCAGGGAGAAATCACGGAAGAAACCGTTTCTTCCTCTGCCTTTGACCGCGCCGAAGAGCCGGAAGAACCCGAGGAGCCGCGTCCGTCGCAGACGGTGCACCGCGCCGCGCCCCGTCCGCAAAAGAGCCAAACCCCAACCCTGGACGAATACACGCGCGACTTAACCGCGCTGGCGGCCAAAAACGCCCTGGACCCCGTCATCGGCCGTGAGGATGAAATTGAACGCCTGGTGCAGATTTTGGCCCGCCGCACCAAAAACAACCCCGTTTTAATCGGCGACCCGGGCGTAGGCAAAACCGCCATTGTGGAAGGCCTGGCCCAGAAAATGGCCAAAGACGACATTTCCGACGTGCTGGCCGGCAAACGCCTGCTGGCTCTGGATTTGGCTTCCGTGGTGGCCGGCACCAAATACCGCGGCGAATTTGAACAGCGCCTGAAAAACATTATTGACGAAGCCGCGGCGGACAAAAACAGCATCATTTTTATTGACGAACTGCACACGCTCATCGGCGCGGGCGCGGCGGAAGGCTCCATTGACGCCTCCAATATGCTCAAACCCGCCCTGGCGCGCGGGGAAATACAGTGTATCGGCGCGACGACCTTTGACGAATACCGCAAATACATTGAGGCCGACTCCGCCTTTGAACGCCGCTTTCAGCCCGTCACGGTGGACCCGCCGGACGTGGAGCAGACCGTTACCATTTTAACCGGTATACGCCCCAAATACGAAGAGCACCACCACGTGCATTATACCGACGACGCCGTGCGCGCCGCCGCCGTTATTTCGGACCGCTATATTACCGACCGCGCCCTGCCGGACAAAGCCATAGACCTTTTTGACGAAGCCGGCGCGCGGGCGCGCCTGAAAAACGCGGCCCTGCCGCCCGAAATCCGCGAGCAGCAGCAGAAATACCAGGCCGCTTCGGCGGAAAAAGACGCGGCCATACGCAACAAAGAATTTGAAAAAGCCGCCCAGGCCAAAACCAAAGAGGACAAGCTTAAAAAACGCCTGGACGACCTCAAAGCCAAATGGCAGGCCGAACGCGCGGCCAAAACCGTGGAAGTGACGGAAGAGGACATCGCGCTGGTGGCCAGCAAATGGACGGGCATCCCCGTTACGCGCCTGACGCAAAGCGAAACGGATAAAATCCTGCACATGGAAGAGCACCTGCACGAGCGCATTATCGGGCAGGAAGAAGCCGTGCGCGCCGTTTCCCAGGCCATACGCAGAAACCGCACCGGCCTGGGCAATCCGCACCGGCCCATCGGCGGATTTTTGTTCCTGGGGCCCACGGGCGTTGGTAAAACGGAACTGGCCAAAAGCCTGGCCACGTTCCTGTTTGGCGATGAGGACGCCATGGTGCGCATAGACATGTCCGAATACATGGAAAAGTTCGCCGTGTCGCGCCTGATCGGCGCCCCCCCGGGATATGTGGGTTATGAAGAAGGCGGCCAGCTGACCGAAGCCGTACGCCGCCGCCCTTACAGCGTGGTGGTGCTGGACGAGCTGGAAAAGGCCCACCCCGACATTTACAATATCCTGCTTCAGGTGCTGGACGAAGGCGCGCTGACCGACAACCTGGGTCACCGCGTAAGTTTTAAAAACTGCGTCATTATTATGACCTCCAACGTCGGCGCGCGGGAAATCACCAACAAGGGCTCCGGCCTCGGGTTTACCGCGTCGGCCACGGAAGAACAGCAGTATGACGAAATGCGCAAATCCGTCATGGACGAGGTCAAAAAGACCTTTAACCCCGAATTTATCAACCGTATTGACGAAATTGTGGTGTTCCATGCGCTGAACAAACAAAACATCAGCGCCATTTTGGACCTGCAGCTTAAAAAAGTGGCCGCCAAGCTGGCCGACCGCCAGCTGGAGCTGGAGCTGACCCCGCAGGCCAAAGAGTTCCTCATTGAACAGGGCTTTGACGAAAAATATGGTGCGCGCCCGCTGCTGCGCACCCTGCAGCGGCAGCTGGAGGACCCGCTGGCCGAAAACATACTGGTCAAGCAGTATCCCGCGGGCACGAAAATTATTGTAAACTTAGATAAAGAAACCAAAAAACTCGGTTTTTCAGGCGCGGCGGCCTCACAGCCGGTGGCGGCCTGACCGTTTTGACATCGGAGGATTCATGGACGCAAATAAACAAAAAGCTTTGGATTTGGCCCTGGGACAGATTGAAAAGGCCTTCGGCAAAGAGGCGATTACCACCCTGGGCAGCGCCAACGTGAAAAAAGTGGACGCCATTCCCACCGGAGCCCTGTCTTTGGACCTGGCCCTGGGCGTGGGCGGCATCCCGCGCGGACGCGTGATTGAAATTTACGGCCCCGAAGCCGGTGGCAAAACGACCCTGTCTCTGCATGTGGCCGCCCAGGCGCAGAAAAACGGCGGCGTGGTGGCGTTTATTGACGCCGAACACGCGCTGGACCCCGTTTATGCGTCTTCCATCGGCGTAAATGTGGACGAACTGCTCATTTCCCAGCCGGACTCGGGCGAGCAGGCCCTGGAAATCGCCGAAAAACTGGTGCGCTCCGGCGCGGTGGATTTGATTATCATTGACTCCGTGGCCGCCCTGGTGCCGCGCGCGGAAATTGAAGGCGAAATGGGCGACGCGCACGTCGGCCTGCAGGCCAGACTGATGAGCCAGGCCCTGCGCAAGCTGACCAGCATTTTGAACAAAACCAAAACCAGCATTATTTTCATCAACCAGCTGCGCCAGAAAATCGGCGTGATGTTCGGCAACCCCGAAACCACCCCGGGCGGGCTGGCGCTGAAATTTTACTCCTCGGTGCGCATTGACGTACGCCGGATTGAAAACCTGAAAAAAGGCGATGAAATCATCGGCACCCGCGTGCGCGCCAAAGTGACCAAAAACAAGGTCGCGCCCCCGTACCGCCAGGCCGAATTTACCATGCTGCACGGCGAAGGCATTTCACGCGAGGCCTGCCTGCTGGACAAAGGCGTGGAATCAGGTATTTTGGAAAAAAGCGGCAGCTGGTTCCTCTACGGCGACGAAAAACTGGGCCAGGGCGCCGAGAATGCCCGCCAGTATTTAAAGGACAACCCGCAGCTGGCGGCCGAAATTGAGGACAAGCTCTACGTCAAATATTTGGGCCACCACTACAACGGCAAAGCCGCCGAACCGGCAGAAGCAGACAAGCCCGCCGAGGCCAAGGCTGAAAAGAAATCTGCCAAGAAATAGGTTTGCTTACCCAAAACAACGCCCCGCTTAAAGCGGGGCGTTGTTTATTGTTCCAGCGGTATATTGAGATTTTTACTCCCATGCCGTTTCTATGCCCCACCAAGACACGGCCTCCCGCCAAAAAATCTATAATATGATTAATATTATGTTAACCAAAAGGCGGCCAACCTATGGCGGAAACCGCGGACCCGATACTGGAAGATTTTAAAAACCACCTGTCTTTTGAGCGTCAATTAAGCCAAAACACCTTAACGGCGTATGTGGCCGACGCCGCCCATTACCTGGAATACTGCGCCGCCAACGAACTGCCGCCCGAAGCCGTGCCGCCGCAGTTTTTAGACCAGTACGCCTATCAGCTGCGCGTAGTGGAAAACCTTTCCGCCGCCAGCGTATTCCGCAAATTGGAAGCCGTCAAATCCTTTTATAAATTTTTGCTTATTGAAGGCCGCATTACCGAAGATCCCACCCGCTTTTTAAAATCTCCCAAGCTGCCCCAGCGCATGCCGGAGCAACTCTCCCGCCAGGACATGGAACGCCTGCTTTCTTACCCCGCTGAAAAATTTGACGAGGTGCGCACCCTGACGATGGTGGAGCTTCTATACGCCGCCGGACTGCGCGTCAGCGAACTGATTAACCTGCAGCTGGAAAACGTGAATTTAAACGAAGGCTGGGTACTGGCGTTGGGGAAGGGCGGCAAACAGCGCTTTGTGCCGCTGCACCCCACCTGCTGCCTGCGGCTGAAATATTATCTGTCCGTGAGAGAGGCGCATTTTGCCGCCAAAACGGATATAGGTTCGGAACTGTTCTTAAACAACCGCGGCAAAAAAATCAGCCGCCAGTGCGTATGGAAAGACCTGGCCGCGCTGGGCCGCAAGGCGGGTATTTCCCAGCCGCTGCACCCGCATTTATTCCGCCATACATTCGCCAGCCACCTGCTGCAGGGCGGGGCGGATCTGCGCAGTCTGCAGGAAATGCTAGGGCATTCCAGCCTGGCCACCACCCAAATTTACACGCATTTGGACGTCAGCGACCTGAAAGCCAAGCATAAAAAATACCATCCGCACGGATAAATGGCCTTATGGAAGGCCATTTTGCGTTGCGCTATTTCCATCTGCCGAAACCGGAAAGCATCCCAGCAAAAATAAAAAGCAACCCTATCGGCAATACAATGTCCGCCGCTACACAAAGAAGCCATTTCAGAAGCATGGACAGCGGAATAAAACGAAAAATGCAATAATGGACCGCGCCTAATGCCAGCCATAACACCAACATGGCAGACAGCACTATAAGGACAAAATATAAAGGGGAAGAAAATATGCCCCAGAATCCGCTCGAAAGCATACCAGAAAATATTTTGATATAGGTATCCAAAAACAGCAACATCCCAAATAGCACCAGTTCCATTCCCGCAAAAATTAAAGTGGCCGTAAGTGCGCTCATCGCTTTTTCTCCTTTTCGTAAAGGTCTTATATTTTATAAATTCACAGTCCCCATTATATAATAAAAATTTATCCGGCGACCGTTGGCCCCTGTTCCCGTTCTCCCCGTTGAAAAGGGCAGATTTTTCGTATAAAAATTGTTAGAATAATTCTATGAGTACCGAAAACCTTCAAGAAATTGACAAAAAACAACAAGCGCGCTGGGAAAAAGAAAAACTTTTCGCCAGTCCCCGCCTGCCCAAAGGCAAAAAATTCTATTGTCTGGACATGTTCCCTTATCCGTCCGGAGCAGGCTTACACGTCGGTCATCCGGAAGGATACACCGCATCAGACATCCTTACGCGCTACAAACTAATGAACGGGTTTGACGTACTGCACCCCATGGGGTGGGACGCTTTCGGCCTGCCGGCGGAAAACTACGCCATTGCCACCGGCATTCATCCGGCCGTTACGACACAAAAAAATATAGACAATTTCCGCTGCCAGATTAAATCCCTGGGCCTGGCTTATGATTGGGACCGTGAAATCAACACCACCGACCCTAATTACTATAAATGGACGCAGTGGATTTTCCTGCAGCTTTTCAAAAAGGGCCTGGCTTATGAGGCCACCGTACCCATCAACTGGTGCCCTTCGTGCAAAACCGGCCTGGCCAATGAAGAAGTGTTCAACGGCAAGTGTGAACGCTGCGGCCACCCCATTGAGCGCAAAATGCTGCGCCAGTGGATGCTGAAAATCACCGCCTATGCCGAACGCCTGCTGGAAGATTTGGACGGGCTGGACTGGCCCGAAAGCACGCTGGCCATGCAGAAAAACTGGATCGGCAAAAGCAAAGGCGCGGAAGTACTGTTCCAAATAGACGGCACCAAAGACAAGCTGACCGTTTTTACCACGCGTCCCGATACGCTGTTCGGCGCCACCTATATGGTCGTTTCGCCGGAACATCCGGTTTTGCAGCGCATCGTAACCGAAGAACAAAAACAGGCCGTGGCCGACTATCAGGCGCAGGCCGCCTCCAAAAGCGACCTGGAGCGCGCGGATTTAAACAAAGAAAAAACCGGCGTATTTACCGGCGCTTATGCCATTAACCCCGTCAACGGCAAAAAGATACCCGTCTGGACGTCGGACTATGTGCTGATGGGCTACGGCACGGGGGCCATTATGGCCGTGCCGGCGCACGACGAGCGCGACTATGCCTTTGCCAAGAAATTCGGACTGGAAATCATTGAAGTGATTAAATCCGACAAAGGCGTCAAAGAAGAAGCCTTTACCGGCGACGGAGAACTTATCAATTCCGGCTTTTTGGACGGGCTGCGCGTGCGCGAAAGCAAAGCCAAAATGATTGAGTGGCTGAAAGAAAAAGGCGTAGGCCAGGGCAAAACCATGTACAAACTGCGCGACTGGGTTTTTGCGCGCCAGCGTTACTGGGGCGAGCC
>DWVB01000092.1 GCA_019120455.1 Candidatus Avelusimicrobium excrementipullorum | reverse complement strand
AAAATAAAAACCGCTCTGAAGGCGTTTTAGGCGGTTTTATTGATAAAGTCATTCTGAGAGGTTTTTACTCAGAATCCCATTCTTCTTCCTTGAGTCGTGCCGGCTTTACACTGATTGAACTGTTGGTTGTTGTCCTTATCATTGGCATATTGGCAGCTGTTGCGCTGCCGTCTTATGAAAGGGCCGTTCTAAAATCCCGCGCCACGCAGCTGTATGTATTTGCCAAACATTTTAAAGATTTGTGTACCATGGACCAGCTGGCCGGCGGGGACTGCAGCCGTTCGTTGAAAGGAATGGGCTGGGAATATGAAATCGTGGAGCAGACCGGAGGCGGTGAAGGGTTGGATTATTTTCGTTCTGCCGGTTATGCCATACAGCATAAAGGGAAGGCCTGTGCTATTTATTTAAAAGGAGGAAATAATAATCTGTACTTTTATGTTTCCTATCCCAACGTCTACTGCATGGCCTTTGAGTCCTCTGATGCCGCTCAGGGCGCCTGCCAAAGTTTGGGCGGCAGATATGTGGGCGATACCACTTCTTCCGACGGTGCGCCGATAAAAAGATATCAATTATAATTGCCTTCTTGTGTAAAAATTGTTATAATATTGCCAAGGAAAGAATCGCCCGGGCCGCAGGTGAGTCAGTGCCCAAAAGAGATTCAATAAAAGCCACGCGGGGCGTAAAGGACGCCCTGTGAGGTTTTTTGTCTGGAAAATCAGAGAACGGAAATAGTATAATAAATCTATGAGAACCTACGAAACTGTAACGATTGTCAAACCGCAGCTCTCCGACGGGGAAGTGGCGGAATTCGTGACCAAAGTCAAAGAACTGGTCGCCAAAAACGGCGGGGAAGTAACCAGCGAAGAAAAACTGGGCCGCCGCAAATTCACCCACGACATCAACCACGTCCGTGACGGCTTTTATCTGTACCTGAAATTCAAAGCCGAGCCGAACTTCATCAAAACGTGGGATGAAACCATGAAGCTTAACGAAAAAGTATTGCGCTCCATGGTCATGCTGGCCAGCGAAATCAAAGCCAAGCCGGCCCCGGTGACCAAATAAGAGGCTCTTATGGCAGGCCAAATCAGACTTCCGGAACAGAACCAAGTCCTTATCGCGGGGCGCTTAACGCGCGATCCGAACGTGGCCTTTACCCAAAAGGGGCAGGCGGTGTGCCGCTTTGACGTGGCCGTCAACCGCCGCTACCTGGACCAGACCACCAATGAATGGAAGGACGACACCGTGTTCGTGCCCGTGGTAGTCTGGGGCGCCGCCGCCGAACGGGCCAAAGACCGCCTGAAAAAAGGCACCCCCGTTTATGTGGACGGCCGCCTGACCAGCAGCGAATATACCGATAAAAACACGGGCCAGACCCGCAAATCGCTGCAGATTACCTGCCGCCGCCTGCAGATTTTGGAAAGCAATTTCTCCGGCGGGGCCGATTATTCCGCCCAGCCGGCCGCCAAAGACGACGTGCCTTCCGTGGACGTGGACCAGCCCGTCATGGAAGACGACGTGCCGTTTTAAATTTTAGAGATTAAGAGGGAAGTGAAAACAATGTCCGAAGAAATCAAAACCAATGCCGCACCCGCCGCCGCTGCTCCCGCCGCGGCCGCCAGACCGGAAAGACCGGCCCGGCCGTTTATGAAAAAACGCTTTGAAAGCCGCCGCAAGGTGTGCAAAGTCTGCGCTGAAAAGATTGAAAACGTGGATTACAAAAATTTCCAATTCGTCAAATCCTTCACGATGGAAAGCGGGAAAATCCTCTCCCGCCGCATCACCGGCACCTGCGCCAAACACCAGCGCCAGATTACTAAAGCCATCAAACGCGACCGCAATTTGGCCATTTTGCCGTATTCGCTGCCGAAGAAATAAGTGTTTAGGGAGAATTTGAAATGAAAGTTATTTTGAGAGAAAACGTAAAAAATCTGGGCATGGCCGGCGACATCGTGGAAGTGAAAACCGGTTACGCCAGAAATTTCCTGGTGCCGCAGAAACTGGCTGAAGAAGCCACCCCGGGCGCCGTGAAGAACTGGCAGCTGGGCGCCGAACGCCGCGCCAAAAAAATTGAGGCCGAACTCAAAGAAGCCCGCGCCATTGCCGAAAAGCTGGAAGGCGTGGTGCTGCCCTTCACCAAAACCGTCAACAGCGACGGCGTGGTGTTCGGTTCCGTCAACAAAGCCGACATTTTTAAAGCCTTGACCGCTTTGGGCCACAAAATCGCCAAAGAAAATATTGAGCTGAATATGCCCGTCAAAGCTTTGGGCGAAACGGAAGTGGGCATTTATTTGAAACCCACCGTAACGGCCAAAATCAAAGTGAAAATTGAAGCGCTGACCGAAGTGGAACCCACCATCCCCGACGCCAAAGCCGAAGCCCCGAAAGCCGAAGCGGCCGCCGAGGAAAAATAATCCGCGGTCCGTCCGCCGGATAAAAGCATGGGTGCCGCCGCGCGCAGCACCTGTGCAGGAGTACCGCAGGTTCTCATAAGCAGTTCACTTTCCGCCCCGCACAACACAGGTTGTGCGGGGTTTTTGCGCTTCCGTGTGCATGCGTTAGAAAATGATATCAGGTGCCGGCTGATGTGCAAAGTACGGTTTTGTTTGACGCGTCGGGCGCAGTTTTATACCATATAAAAAAGGCGTAAACCGCTGTGACAAACAGGAGAAAATTTTATGAAAAAAATTATTAACTCGCCCCAGGCGCCCAAGGCCATCGGCCCGTATTCCCAGGCAGTGGAAGAAGGCGGTTTTATTTTTACTTCCGGCGTGCTGCCGGTGGACCCCGTAACGGGAGAAATCTTTGGCGGGGACGTAAAAGGCCAGACGGAATTGGTGCTTAAAAATTTGGAAAACGTACTTAAAGCCGCCGGCGCGCAGCTTAAACATGTGGTCAAAACCACCGTTTTTATGACGGATCTGACGGCTTTTGCCGATATGAACGCCGTTTACGCCACCTTCTTTAAAGAAAATCCTCCCGCCCGCACCACCGTGCAGGTGGCTGCCCTGCCCAAAGGGGCTTCCATTGAAATAGAAGCCGTTGTCCGCAAATAAACGGCCAAGGGGAAAGGGGTATGAGCGTACACGAAGAGCTTTTGGCGCGGCGCAGCAACGGCATTTTGTTGCCGCTTTCGGCCATGAAGACCGAACAGGACTGGGGCGTGGGGGATTTTACGTCCCTGTGCCAGTGGGTGCGTTTTTTGGGCGGTTTGGGGGCGAAAATCGTGCAAATCCTGCCCATTCAGGAAACGGCCCCCGGGCAAACCTGCCCTTATTCGGCGCTCAGCGCTTTTGCCGTAGACCCCGTTTATATTGACGTCAGCGCCGTGCGTGAGGTTGCACTCTCGCCCCGCGCACAGGAAGAAGTAAACAATTTGCAGGGGGATATTGCGGCGTGGCGTTTGTTTCATAAAGCGCCGTTTAAAGCCGTCAAAGACGCCAAACTAAAAGTTCTTTGGCAGGCCTATCAGTTTTTCCTGGAACATGAAGCGGCCCACGGCACGGCGCAGGCGCAGGCCTTTGAAGCGTACCGTTCTGCCAAAAAACAATGGCTGCGTCCGTACAGCATTTTCCGCGCCCTGAAAGAATTTTACCGCTGGCAGACCTGGACGGACTGGCCGGAAGGTTTGGCCGCATATGAGAAGAACGCCGTAGACGCTTTTGAGGCGCAGTACCGCGAATATGTGGATTTCTTTGCCTATGTACAGTGGCAGGCGGATTTGCAGCTGCGCGCGGCGAAAGTGTGCGCCCAGTCCGCCGGTGTGTATTTGTTTGGGGATATTCCGTTCGGCACAAATTTGGACAGCGCCGAAGTGTGGAGCGAGCGCGAAAATTTCCGCCTGGAATGTTCCGTCGGCGCGCCGCCGGACCAGTTTTCCGAAAACGGCCAGTGCTGGGGGCTGCCGGCTTATGACTGGAAACACATTCAGGCGGATAATTTCGGCCTGTGGCGGCGTAAAATCCGCCGTGCGGTGGAACTGTATGATTTGTTCCGGCTGGACCATTTGGTCGGTTTTTTCCGCACCTATATTTTCCAGTCCGGCGACAATAAAGGCGGTTTTGACATCTTGGTGGAACAGGAACAAATTGACCGCGGCTATGCATTTTTAAGCATGGTGCTGGAAAGCGCCGGCGGAGCTATGCCTGTTGGAGAAGATTTGGGCGTTATCCCCAATTATGTGCGCCATATGTTGGTGGAAATGAAAATCCCGGGTTATAAAGTGTTGCGCTGGGAGCGGGAAGATAACGGTTATTACCGGGAACCGCGCAATTTCCCCGCCGTGTCTTTGTGCACCACTTCCACGCATGATACCGAAACCGTGCGCGGCTGGTGGGAAACCATGGACCGCCAGGAAAGGGCCAATATCTGGGAAATGATTTCCGCACAGAAAACCGACGGCAACGTTCCTTTTAATCTGGACACGCAGCGCGCCATTCTGCGCCGCGTGCTGACTTCCGGCTCTGCGCTGACGATGTTTTCCTGGCAGGATATTATCGGCACGCTGGACCGCGTAAACGTGCCCGGTACGGTGTGTGATGAGAACTGGACGTACCGCAGCGAATATACGCCGCAGGAAGCGCAAAAAGTATATGCGCCGCAGCTGGAGAGTTATAAAGCCTTGCTGGAAGAAACAGGGCGCAAATAAAGCTCTTTTCCGGTTATGGAAATATATGTAAAGCGTCAGGCGGAAAGCCCGGCGCTTTATTATTTGCTTTGACTTTTACAGAATGGTGCTTGTCAAGCTAATCTTTTTGCTATACTACTTTTATGAGTAATTATACGGCCATTATTCCGGCGGCGGGCAAAGGCGTGCGTCTGCTGCCTTTTACGGCGCATTGCCCCAAGACCATGCTCAGCGTGGCGGGCAAGCCCATTATCGCGCATATTTTGCGCCAGCTGGAGGACTGCGGCATACGCAAAGTGGTGTTTGTGGTAGGGTATCAAAAAGAGGCCCTCATAGAATATGTGCGCAGCCATTACCCGCATTTGGAAACGGTGTTTGTGCAGCAGCAGGAGCCCAAGGGGCTCGGCCATGCCGTATATATGGCCAAAAACGCCGTGTCAGGCCCGTGTTTTATCGTGTTGGGGGATACGATTATTGACGGGGACTTGCGCCCGCTGGTGCAGTGCGGCCACAATGCCGTAGGCGTGAAAACGGTGGAGGATCCGCGGCGTTTTGGCGTGGTGGAAATGCAGGACGGCAAAGTAACGGGTTTTGAAGAAAAGCCCGAACATCCCAAAAGCAATCTGGCCTTAATCGGCGCGTATTCTTTTTTGGAGGCGGGGCAGTTGTTTTCGTGCCTGGAGGAAGTCATCGCCTCCGGCAAGACGGTAAAAAATGAAATTCAGCTGACGGACGCTTTGTCCTGTCTGTTAAAACGCGGCGCGGAAATTGTGCCCGTTAAAATGAATGACTGGTTTGACTGCGGCACCGTGGAAATTATGCTGCAAACCAACCGTATTTTGCTGGACCGTTATGTGCAGGTGCCGGAAAAATTCCTGCAAAATAATAAAATTCTGCCCCCGTGCTGGATAGACGAAACCGCCGTGCTGGAAAATTGCACGCTGGGACCTTATGTGTCCGTGGCGGAAGGGGCGCGGCTGGTAAACTGCCGTTTGGAGGACGCCATTGTTTCGCCGCAGACTTCCTTAAACGGGCGGGAAGAAAAGCATATTATTTTGGATAAATATTCCAAATAGAATTACCGGTTACCGATACCTCCGCCGCGATTATTGCGGCGGGGGATTTTATTTGGAAACGGTTTGGGTGGAGGCTTTCTTTTCTGCCGGCTGCACTTCTTCGGCCGCAGTGCCCGAAGAAACCGCCGTAACCGTCATGGAGGACGCCTGTATTTCTTCCGGCACTTCAGGCGGGAATAGCTGATCGGCCAGTTGTTCTGTATAAGTTTTTGCCGCCGTGTATGCCGCGGCCGCGGCGTTAAACTGGGCGGTGGGCGGCGTACCGCTGGCGCTTTTGGCTATTTCCGCCGCGTAAGCCGCTTTTTTCAGTTCAAAATCTTGCAAAGCCAAAAACAGGGAAAGCTCGTTGAAAAGTTTGTCGCGCTCCGCTTCCACCACGACGGGGCAGGCGCTTAAGGCTTGTGTCAGCGCTGCGATATTGCGCTGGGCCTGCTGCACGGTGGCCCGGTCCAGGGCGGGATTTAAGCGGTCCAGGTCCGGCACGGACACGGCGGCCGCCTGGCTGGCATTGCGCGCGGGAATATAAAAATTTCCCACCAGCATGCCGGCGGTAAATACCAGACCCAGGGTAAAAAGATATAAGATATAGCGCATATACATATTCTAGCAAAATCCGCCCGCGGCGGCGCGGAATGTATTGTTTAAATAAACCGGCGCATGAGTTTGAAAATACGGGGAATATTCCCGCCGCGGAAAAAATTTGCTATAATAAATTAACGTAAATCCGACGAAAAAATAAGGTTCTTTTCTTGCGGATAAAATTTTAGTATAATATTTATGTTGAGGGTTTGACCCGAAGCACACAAACCCTTGAAGTTCCTTGACCGTTTTTCGCGCTCGTAGCTCAGTGGTAGAGCATCCGCCTTTTAAGCGGGGGGCCGTGAGTTCAAGTCTCACCGGGCGCACTTTTAATGCCCTCTTCGTCTATCGGTTAGGACGTCGGATTTTCAATCCGAAAAGAGGAGTTCGATTCTCCTAGAGGGCGCCATTTAAACCACGCTATAAAGCGTGGTTTTTTTATGTGCTTCTTCGGGGAAAACAAAGTCCTTGCCCCAAATAATTTTATTACGGTAGTAAAAAATGCAGTAAATTTAAAAATTCCCCGCCGCGGCGGGGAATTTGGCGGTCAGTCAAAGCGTTTAACGCGGCGGTGACAATACGGCTGCGTCCCTTTGCGTTCATAATAATGTTGGTGATAATCTTCCGCCGGCCAAAATTCCGCCAGGGGCAGCACCTGCGTCACTACGTCCAGTCCCTTTTCGCGCAGCAGCCGGATCAGCTTTTCGGCGCATTCTTTTTGTTCCGAATCGGCGTAAAATACGGCGGAGCGATACTGGGCCCCCGTGTCCGGCCCCTGCCCGTCGGCCTGCGTCGGGTCGTGGATTTCAAAAAACAGCTTGGCCAGCGTTTCATAATCCGTTTGCGAAGGGTCAAATAAAATACGCACCGCCTCATAATGCCCTGTTTCCCCGCTGCAAACCTGTTCATATGACGGGCGCGCCAGGTGCCCGCCCGTGTATCCGCTCTGCACGTCCAGCACGCCGCGCGCCTGGCGCATCAGGTGTTCCACGCCCCAAAAACAGCCGCCGGCAAATACCGCCGTTTGATAAGAAAAGTTCCCATTCATGGAGGTATGGTAGCAGTTGAACGGGCGTCCGGTCAATATTAAAAGAGATTAAAAAACGCCACGGGCGGGCCCGTGGCGTCAGGAATGAAAATAAGGTACGTTAGCCTTTGGCGGACGTTTCATTGCCGGATATGGGGGGCGCACATTGGGAGGTGCCGTCGTTGCAGCAGGTGGCCGCCGGCGTGTCAATGCCGCAAAAATCCGCGCACAGCTGTTGGCCGTTTGCATTGTCGCCGTAACATTGGGTCAGGTCACTGGCGTAATAGCGGGTCAGGTGGTAGCGGTAAAAGAGGCCGTCTGCCGCCGGATCGTCATTGTCCACGCGGGTGGCCGTGGCAAACCCTCCCACATAAGAGTTATCGGGAGACAGCGTAACTTTCATGCCGTTGCCCGTTTGGGTTTTGGTGTAAATGGTGGTGCCGTCGTCGCTCATTTCTCCTTTTTTAAAAGCAATATCCAGCCCGTTAAAGTTTTTGGCATACCCGTTAATTTGCAGGTATTTGCGGCGCTGGGAGGAGGCAATGTCGGCCAGCAGCTGCATTCCTTCCGTCATGCGTGCGCGCTCCACCGCTTTAAAATACTGCGGCACGGCCATAGCGGCCAAAATGCCGATGATTAATACAACAACCAGCAGTTCTATCAGTGTAAAACCTTTTTTATGCATATAGATCCTTGTATAAATGGGATTGATTTAGTGTCTTATCCTCTTACATCATAGCATAAAAAACATTTTGCCTAAACGTCAAATAAAAAACCCCGCCCGAAGGCGGGGTTTGTAGCAAAACAACGATTAGTTGCCGGTGACAGGAGCTTCGCAGGCGGAGCTGGTGCCCGTGCTGCAGCAGGCGGCTACCGGCGTGTCAATACCGCAGAAGTCCGCGCACAGAGACTGACCGTTGGCATTGGTGCCGTTGCAGGTCGTGTCATTGCTGGCGTAGTAGCGGGTAAGGTTGTACTCGTAGTTCAGCGTGCCGGTGTCAGCCACGCGGGTGGCCGTGGCAATGCCGTCCACATAATCAGTTCCGGCGATCGTTACCTTGAAACCGTTGCCGCCGTCGCCGGTGGTCACATCACCTTTGGTGTAGTAAGTGTTGCTGGTGGCACCCGCAGGAGCAACGTCCAAGCCGCGGTAATCCGTGGCATATTTGTTGATCTGCAGGTATTTGCGCTGTTGGGCGCCGGCAATGTTGCCCAGCAGAGACACAGCTTCCGACATGCGGGAGCGTTCCACCGCTTTGAAGTACTGCGGCATGGCCATAGCGGCCAGGATGCCCAAAATGAGCACCACGACTAACAACTCAATCAGGGTAAAACCCTTCTTGTTATTCATAAAACCTCCTACAGTTTTATTCATAAGTTTATGTAGCTCACTTGGCTACCTAATTAGTATACTTACAAAAAAACAAAAAATCAAGTTGTCGGATTTATTTTTTTGTCCAGCGGTTATTTTGCATCAGGTCGTAGGCGGCGCGGTTGAGCGCCCAGGCTTTCTGTCTTTCCACAGGAGTTGCCTGTTGGGAGGGGAAAAGCTTGTCATTTTCTAAAACGATACCATCGGCAGTAATCAGACCGAAGTGGTCCCCGCCCATATAGGAAAAAAACGCAAACCGCGGAGCTTCTTTATCCAGCAGGCTGTTGCCCAGCGCGGCATATGGGTCCTGAATATGGAATAAATCCACCAGCGTGGGCAAGATATCCGCCTGCCCGCCCAAAATATCCGTCCGTCCGGCAGGCAAAATGCCGCTTGCCCGCACGGCCAGCGGGACATGCAGGGATTCTTTTAAAGAAGTGTGCACCGTTTTGCGGTTGGTATGGTCGCCCAGCAAAACAAAAACGGTATCTTCATACAGGCCGTTTTGTTTCAGCGTTTGGATAAAGCGGCCTATGGCCCAGTCCGTATACGCCAACCCCCGCAGGTAAGAGTTTTTGGGGAATTTTTTCTCAAGCCCTTCCCCGAATGTTTCCGGCACCCATTTGCCCCACGGCTCATGTGTTCCCAGCGAAAAGAATACGGCGATAAAGGGCTGCGGGGACGCGGCCAGTTTTTCAGCCAGCAGCTGCAGCGCTTCGTAATCGGACGGCTCTTTTTGCGCGTAGGAAAGGCGCGGCCGCAAATCTTCGGCGGAATAGGTGTCAAACCCCGCCAGGCGGGCCAGCGGCCCGATGAACATCCATTTATCATTGGCGGAACGGACAAACCAAGGCGTATATCCTGCTGCGGAGAATAAATGCCCCAAATAAGACAGGCTGTTCATTTCCATACCGTTTCCGAAATAGCCCGTTCCGGCGATGCGGGGCATGCCGGATAAAACAGTGCCCACCCCGCCGAGGCTGTTGTCGTCCACCGCAGCATAAAAATTGTCAAAAACCAGCGAGTCTTTGAATAAGGCATCTATATTTGGCGTGGCCCCGCGGTGTGTGCCGTTCAAATAATCCACGTAACGGTATTCCAGGCTCTCTATAATCAGAATAACCAGGTTTTTGCCGGACGCGTCGGCATTGAAGCGGGTGCGTCGGCGCATAAACGGATAGTCCGGCTCCGGCATTTCTTCCTGGGGGGATAAGAGCATGGGGCGGCTGATGTCAAAAGCCTGGCGGGGAGAGATTTGTTTTAACGCCGGATGCAGGACGCCTGCTTGCTTAACATGGGGAAAAAATGTTTCAGGCCGCAGTGCATACATAACGGAAAAAACGCCGTTTTGGGTCAGATGTCCCTGTTGCAGGTTTTGTTCGTAAGCGCGGTGCACCGTTAGGGGCCGCAAGGATAAAAAGTCGTTTCTTACGCATAAAAACAACAGCCAGAGCAGAATAAACAGAAATAAAATTTCCCAAATCCATTTGCCGCGTACGGGCGTGCCGCTGCGGCGGGCAAACCAACAGCCGAACAAAGGCAGCGCCAGCAGGCAGATGCCCGCCGCCGCCAGCAAATACCAGTATTGGCGGACAGCGATGCTCCAAATCAGGGAAAAAGAAGTAAATAAATTCCAGATATCGGCGTGAATGTGGCGGCGTACATAACCAAAGTACACCAAATCCCCGATAAGCAGTAAAATGACGCCTGCGGCTACCGTTAGTCCGGCGGCCAGTATGCCTTGCTGCCAGCGGCGGCTGCGAAAAGGCAGATTTAAAAGCAGTATAAACGGGCCGGCGGTCAGGGCCAGAACGGGCAAATCAAAGCGCAGGCCGTATATCAGAGAGGATAAAATTTGTCCGGCGTGTAAGGTTAAAAACCATTGCGGCTCTATAAATAACAACGCCACGCGCGCCGTCATACAGGCGCCCAGCACCACACCGGCTAAAAATGCCGTATTTTTTAACCGGACGGTATCTTTTCGTTTTATGCAGACAAATACGGCCAGTAAAAGCAGAACGGTCAGTTCCAGAAGGGAAAACAGCGGCATAATTATTCCTGCGGCAGCTGCGGTACGCGCGGATCCGCCGGCAGCTGGGAGGGATCGTCCAGTCCCATATAGTCGGTGCAGATGTAAGAGTCTTTTTCATTTCCTTCGGAAGGAATACAGACGGAAGTGTCCGCGTCCAGCGGGCGTATAATTTCATAGTTGTAAGAGCCCTTGCCTATGCGTTTGGCCACGGCAAACCAGCGTTCGTTGGCGTCTGTTTGAAAAGATATGGCAAATCCGGCCGGTGCGTCGGTTTTGTGGGCGCCGCCGTTGGTGTAATAAATAGTATTTTCCAACCCATTGGAAAAATCATTGTGTTCCTGGGGAGTGCGTACCGGTGCGGGGACGGCGTCCAGCGCGTGCCAATGGGTGGTATAACGGCTGTTGCGGACGTAATAGCGTTCCTGAGCCATAACGGCCGAGCCGATAATGACGTCGGCTTCCATCATGCGCGTGCGTTCAATGACTCTGCCGTACATAACGGAAGCAACAGAGGCCAGTATGGCCACGATAACAATCACGATCAACAGTTCAAAAAAAGTAAAACCGCCGTGTTTGGCTCGCTGCATAAAAACTCCCGCGGATTACGCGTCAATCTTACAGGTTTCCCTGGATAAACTCCGACACCCCGCGCATCACCATATCCACCGACATCAGCACCAGAATCATACCGCTTAAACGCTCAATGGCGATAAGCCCGCGTTTGCCCAATACATTAGTAATGGGGGAGGACAGCATCAGTACCGCCGAGTTGATGACGGAGGCCACCAGCACCGCCGACAGGGTGATCAGCTTATTGGGCTGCTGGGCCGAAATAATCATCACGATGGACAGCACCGCCGGCCCCGCCACCAGCGGTATGGCCAGCGGAACGATAAAGGGTTCTTCTTCTTTGGGGTTGGCATGTGTTTCTTCTTCATTGCTGAACACCAGTTTGATGGAAATGATGAACAGGATAATACCGCCGGCAATACTCATGGAAAAGGAATTAATGCCGAACATTTGCAAAAACCATTTGCCCAGGAACAGGAAAGCCACCGTAATGCCCATGGCGATAAGCAGCTCGCGTATCAATACGGTTTTGCGGCGTTCCGGCGCCACTTTTTTCAGTGCGGAAACAAAAAGAGGAATGTTACCGAAGGGGTCCATAACCAGGCAAAGCGTGATAACGGAAGAGAAGAAAAAGTCCATAAAAACTCCTTAAAATTAACCTGTTTTGCGTATCAGCGCGGGAAAACAGGCCGGTTTTCTTACCTATAGTATAGCAATTTCCCGCCTGCCGCGGCAGTCTTTGCGCTGCGGTATGCGCGCGCGGGAGGGATTTTGTACAATAAATACATCTATGTATACGCGGCGGCCCAGCAGTTTTTGGAATATCCTGAAATGGTTTGTGCTCTCCACCCTTGTCGGCATTGTGGTGGGGATCGTGGACGCCGCTTTTTTAAAAACCCTGGACGCGGCCATCGGCTGGCGCAACCGCTTTCCGCTGTATTTTATCGGTCTGCCCGTTTTTCTGTATGTAATTTGGCTGCTGGCGCGCAAAGCCGCGCCGAAAGCGCAGGACTATTCCACCGACGCAGTGATTAATAAAATCAATTCGTATCGGCCCGTGGGGGTTTTGTCGGCGGTGAAGTCGCTGGTGTTGTCCGTCCTGACGATGACCGTGGGCGGCTCGGCCGGTAAGGAAGCCCCGTGCGCCGATGCGGGCGCGGGCATCGGTTCCGTGCTGGGGCGCATATTGCGCATGAGCGCGGAGGACCAGCGGAAAATGATGATTTGCGGCGTCAGTGCGGGGTTTGCCGGCGTGTTTGGCGTGCCGATATCGGGGGCGCTGTTCGGGCTGGAAGTGCTGTGGGTGGGGCATATTTTCTATGACGTGATGTTTCCGGCGTTTATTGCCGGTATTACCGCCTTTCAGGTAACCACGTGGCTGGGCGTGGATTATATTTACCACCCCATGAATTTTGCTCCGGTGTTTGCCGAGCAGTTTTTCTTAAAAGTTGTGCTGGCTGGGCTGTTTTTCGGCGTGGTGGCTATTATGTTTACGGAAGTGCTGAAATTTGCCAAAGTGCTGTTCCGTTACATTTCCCTGCGCACGTCGCCATTTTGGCGCAGTTTTATCGGCGGGGCGGTGCTGGTGGCGGTGGGGCTGGCGTTTTCTCCTTTATATTTGGGGCTGGGTATGGACGGGTTTAACGGTATTTTGGCCGGAGGGGAACTGCATTCGCCGTTTGGGTTTTTAATTAAATCATTTACCACAGCCGTTACATTTGCCGCCGGAGGAGTGGGCGGCATTGTAACGCCGATTTTCTTTGTGGGGGCGCAGTCGGGCGCGGTGCTGGCTCCGCTGCTGGGTACGGATACCGCCACCATGGCGGCGCTGGGGCTGGTGGCCGTGTTGGCCGGTGCGGCCAATACACCGCTGTCGGCCAGTATTATGGCTATAGAACTTTTCGGGGCGGAAATCGCTCCGTATGCCGCCGTGGCGTGCGTCATCAGCTTTTTGCTGTCAGGCCGTCAGAGCGTATACGGCAGCCAGCGTATTTCTTTTGATAAGGAAAGTTTGGATAATCCGGCCGAGCCGGTTAGTTATGACCATGCCGACAAAGCCCGCCGTATGTCCGGCCGCAAAGGGCTGCTGCTGAAAACATTTAAAGAAATGTCCAAACACCTGGTGCCCCGATTTGAGGACGACGAAAAGAAATAAATTTTCTTAAAAAACCCCGCCGGAAGCGGGGTTTTTTAACGGGTGAAAAACTAATCTTCAAAGTCCGTTTCTTCGTTTTCCAGATCGCGGGCGAACTGGCCCCACTGCTCGCGCGATGCTTCCAGCTTAAGGGAAAGCCCCGTGTCGGAGTATTCCGCATAGGGCTTGTCCGCCAAAATGTTTTGGTCCAGTTTGATTTCCATAAAAAACGGCGTTTGTCCGGGCATTTCGCCGCGGCAGGCGCAGCCCAGCGCATTTTTGGGCGCCATAAAAACCGACACTTTCGGCTCCAGCATAATCCAGTTGTCCGGTTGGCCGTTGGCCAGCACGTTTAAAATGAATGCGGACAGATACGGCGCCTGCGCGTCTTTAAGCGCCACGAACTTTTCGGCAAATTCGTCGGAAAAAAGCGGCGTATCTTTGTAGTACAGGCCGATTTCGTATTCCACGCAGGGTTCTTCGCTTCCGTCGTCATACCAACGGGAAACGGGGGTAATGTCCAGCTCCAGACCTTCTTTGCCGTATTTGATGTGTGCCATAGGTATCCTCGTTATAAAAATGAAAAGACTCTATCTGCCGCCACCGCCACCACCGCCAAAGCCTCCGCCGGAGGAGCCGCCACTGCCACTGCCGGAAAATCCGCCCCCGTCCCCGTCGGAGGAAGCGGCCGCACAGGCGGAAGATAACCCGGCCAGAGAGGAAGATAAGTTATCCATACCGCTCAATCCGTGGGCAGAGAGTTCTTGTTGTATTTGTCCTTGTGTTAAGGTAGCCTCAAAGGATTCAATCCATTCGTTTTCTACATCCAGCGCCATGGCATAGGGCAGATAATCACAGAAGATTTTTAGTTCATCCGTCGGATCGGATACTTGGACGCGCGTTCCTTCCCCAATGGAAAGATATTGTTTGAACCCATTTATTTCGTCCATAATTTGTTGTCCGGTCGGAGTATATGCTCTCATAATGAGGAAGAACCAGTAAAGAGAGAACAGCAGAAGAAAAACGAGCGCAATATCTAGGATATTCAAAGGGTGTTCCTGGGTAACTGAAATGCCTGTAGTCCATATTGCCATAAATAATAAGCTAAGGATCACTGGTATCGGTATCCAGTGAGCGTTTTTTAGGCCCGGAAGCAACGAGCCCCACCAGGCTAAGACGAGCATGCCTAGCTTTATGGCGCAAATGATCGGATCATCTTCCCATATATAGATTCTGTAACCAAAAAAAACCAGAATAAGCAAAAAAGGAGGCACGGCCCAGCGCGTATTTTTATTAAAAAATTTTTCATTTGTTTTCCGGAGAGCTTCTTTTAGCTGTTGTTGTATTTTTAATACGCAACTGCGGTTTGACCCGTTTAAAATTAATTGGTCGGGTATCACTTTGAGGGCGGCTTCCTCCTCCGGAGCAAGAGGCTGTTTCGCCGTAAAATTATTTTGAATAATGAAGCCGCGGCGCAACCCATGTTTTTCGTCCGTTATTTTCAGCGCGCCTTTTTCCGTCAGAGATATAAGCGTCACGGCCAGGGTTTTGTCATCATAGCCCATTTGCCTAATAAAGCGGGCCTGTGCGGGGGATATACCGTTCGGCGGGCTATAACGGCGGACAACATGGGCGGCCGGATCTTTGCCAAACCTTTTCCAAACATAAAAACAATAGGTTAATGTGCCCAGAAAAAGCAACAGGAGCCAAATTTTTTCGCCAGAAATTCGTATTGTTTGAAGGAATTTATTTTCGTGAAGCAATCCCTTTTTAAAAGGTATTGCTATTGTCAGCCCTTCATGAGGCTGCAAAAACGCAACCTGAAACGTCAGGCCCAGGCGTTCTGCCCGGGAACTTTTGGAGCCTCGCCGTCCGGTATAAGAGGAAATTTTATCTTCCAATACTTCGGCCCCTTCCGGCAGTATCACGCTGCCCCGCGCTATTTCTATGGGAAAGGCCCAGCCGTTTCCCGTCACGTTCCAGTATATTTCATCATAGTCTTGGAAGAACCCCACGACATTGTGCATGGTGTAACGCAGGGTATAGGTGTGCAGACCGCGGGAAATATAGCGGTCATTGCCGAAATTAATGCGGACGAAGCCTTTTTGTTTTTCAGTAAAATACGGGTGGGGCGCTCCGTCCATTTGCAGACCGGTTATGTCCAGTTTTTGGCGGGCGGATAAAGGGATATCCCGATAAATGCCGCGGCGGATTTGATTGTGTTCCGCGTTAACGGTAATGTTTTCGGTGATTTCCACTCTCCCGTCTAAATGTACAACGGCACGAGCGTCAAATTTCGTAATTTTTTCTGCCGCCTGTACTGATAAAAAAGGAAAGGTAAAAAGCAAAAGAAGAAATATTTTTTTCATGCGTTTATTATAGCATATGGAAAAATGCCTTTATGCTTTTGACGGGAAAAAGTTACCCAAAAGTAAGTAAGCGCAGTAAAAAGTGCCTGCTTTACAGCTGAATTTCCGTTTATTATACTGAAAAACGCAATTTAACGCCAAAAGGAGGCAAGAATGAAAAAAGCAATAACTGTTTTGGCCGCTGTTTTGCTGTGTGCGGCTTGTGCGGCCAATAAGCCGGCCGTGCGTACCCAAACGCTGGACAAAGGCACGGTGCAGGTCTATGATTTCGGGAAGGTAAAACTCCATGCTTATGACACGCGCGACGCTATGGCCGACAGCGTGTTCCTGGTGGAGAAGGACGGCAACTTGGTAATTATAGAACAGCCGGCTTTTTATGAAGGGGAAAAAGAACTGGCTGCTTATATAGATACATTAAATGCCAAACCTCGGGCCAAAGTGCTTTCTTATCATATGTCGGGCGGCGCCTTTCTGCCCGATGTGCCCGTGCATACCACGCCGCAGGCGCGGGAATATGGCCATCACGGGGGCGGCAAGGCTTTAATAGACGGGTTTGTCCAGGCCTTCGGCGCTCCGTTTGACGGCAAAATTTCCGATATGGACCGCGAACTGCCAAAAGGAGAAAGCAGTGTGGCCGGTTTGACGCTGCGCGTCATCCCCACGGCGGAAGCCTTTGACGTGGAAATCCCCGAAATCAACTCCGTTTATACCCATATGTTGGGTGCGGATACGCATTCCATTATCGCAGGTCCGGCGCATGCCGACGCCATATTGGACACCCTGCGGCAGTTCCAGCGGAAGAATTACCGCTATATTTTAAGCGCGCATCATATGCCGGAAGGACAGGCGGAAGTGGCCGTGAAAATCGCTTATATACAGGATATAAAGGAGCTGGCCGCTTCCAGCAGGGACGCCGCTGATTTTAAGGCGCGGGTCAAAGCAAAATATCCCGCCTATCTGGGAGAAAATTACCTGGATATGACGGCGGGCTTTTTCTTCCCTTCAAAATAAACCGGTTCACGCGAAAACGCCGCCCTATTGTGGGGCGGCGTTTTTGTGAAAAAACACGGAAGGGGAGGGATTCGAACCCTCGGTAGAGTTGCCCCTACATCAGTTTTCAAGACTGACGCCTTAAACCGCTCGGCCACCCTTCCTTATACTGTATTTTATTAATTTCGGACGGGCAAAGAAAGAGGGACCAAAAGACCGTGTCGGTGAATAGGCCCAAAAAATTCTTGGCCGACCAAACAAAAAAACTATAATAAAAACATGAATAAAAAAATAATCCTTTTTATCATGGCTGTATTGTGTTTGGGCTTGCCGGCCGCATATGCGCAGCAGGAAACGTCCTGTACGCGTAAAGTGCTGGTGCAGGCCCGCGGGGACCGCGCGGCGGTGTCCGCCTGGAAGAAATGTGGGGACGAATGGAAAGAAGTATTCCGCACGGAAGAAGGTTGGGTGGGCCGCCACGGCGTGACGGATAATAAAATGGAAGGAGACGGCGCCACTCCGCTGGGCGCTTTTGCCGTGCGGCGCGCTTTCGGTCTGGCGGAAAAAGTCAATACCAAGCTGGACTATACCCATGTGCAAACCGGCGATGTGTGGGTGGACGACCCGTATTCCCGTTTTTACAACCAATATGTTTTCCGCGACCAGCCGGACCAGGATTGGCAGTCTGCCGAAAATCTGGCCAGTGAGACAATAGCTTATAAATATGCTATTGTAATAGAGTATAATACGAATCCGGCCGTGCCGGGCAAAGGGTCCGCCATTTTTCTGCATTGTACCAAAGGCCGCCCGACCGCCGGCTGTGTGAGCGTGCCGGAAAAATTTATGAAGCGTCTGCTGCGCTTTTTGCGCCCGGGAGATGAAATTGTTATCCAAGACGCTCTATAGCCCGTTATGAAGGGGACGAACAAAACAAAACTTTTATTTTCTTTGGCCTGCCTGCTGCTTGTCGTATTGGCAGGCCTGATGTTTTCCTGCCGCAAGCCCGCCGATGAACGCCGTATCCTGGTGGAAGCGACGGGAGATACGGCCGTGGTGTCCGCCTGGGAAAGACGCGGGGAAAAATGGCGGGAAGTATTCCGCGCTTCGGAAGGCTATGTGGGCCGCAGCGGCGTTATAGACCCGCAACATAAACAGGAAGGCGACGGCGCCACCCCGACCGGCGAATATGAGCTGTACCGCTCTTTCGGTACGGAAGACCGCCCGAAAACCGCTTTGTCGTTTACGCATGTGGGCGTAGATGATGTATGGGTGGACGACCCCGATTCCCGCTATTATAACCAATATGTCCATGAAGACGCCGGTATTAAGAAAGACTGGAAATCGGCCGAAGAGCTCTCCCGCTTAAACCGCGCGTACAAGTATGCCATTGTGGTGGAATATAACACCCACCCCGTGGTGCCGGGCAAAGGCTCCGCCATTTTTCTCAATCTTTCGGACGGGCATTCCACGGCGGGCGATATTGCCGTTCCGGAAGAAGATATGCTCCGCTTTTTAAAATTTGTCCAGCCCGGGGACAAAATCGTTATCCGCGCCGCCCAGACGGCAGGTTCCGCTGTTTAACGCTTCCTTTCCGGTGTTTTTTGATGTGTTCCCTCCGGCTTTCCTCTGTGAAACTGCTATAATACATAATAAGAGGTATATATGTCCGAACCGACCGTGGTATACCGTTTTAAGAACGGTTTGTATATCAATTTGACCAACCGCTGCCCCAATCTGTGCGCATTCTGCATTAAAACCAAATGGCATATGCAGTTTGACGGCCATAATTTGGACTTGGCCGGCAAAGAGCCTTCCGTACGGGAAGTGCTGGCCCTGCTGGATAAAGAACTGTCCGCCGGTCCCGCCGTGGAAGAAGTGGTTTTTTGCGGCTATGGGGAGCCGACCATGCGCCTGGACGCCGTGCTGGAAATCGGCCGCGCGCTGAAGGCCGCCCAGGCCCGCGGCCAATATCCCGCGTTTTTTATCCGCTTAAATACCAACGGACTGGGGAACCTTATTAATCGGCGGGATATCGTGCCCGATTTAAAAACCGCCGTGGATAAAGTGTATGTCAGTTTAAACGCGCAAAATGAGGAGCTTTGGCGCAAAATCGTGCGTCCCGCCGCCGGATATGAAAACGGCTTTCCGGCCGTATTGGATTTTATTAAGTCCTGCGCCCGGGCCGGTTTTGTGCGTGTGGCCGCCAGCTGCGTGGAAAACACCGGCGCCGATCCCGCCGCCGTGGCGGCTTTGGCCCGCTCCTGCGGGGCGGACTTTCACGGCAGGGAGTATTTGGATGACAAATAAAAAACCGGGCGCGCTGTTTGCGGTGTTTCTGCTCCTGCTGTGCGCGGGGCTGACATGGTTTTTTGCCGCGGGGGAAGAGTATTATGATTACGCCTCCGGCGCGATAGAAGGCTCTGCCCAGGCCGCGCCGCTGGACAAAGACGCCATTGTCAATTTGTCCAAAGCGCCCAAAGAAAAATTTGACACCGAAATTAAATTCCGCAATTTCTTTTTAACCGCCCCGGGGGCCAAAAAGGTGGAGCTGCTGGCCGATTTTAACGGCTGGGGCAAAACCCCCATTGAATTAAAACCTTATGCGCGGGGATATTTTGAAATTTCGCTGGCTTTGTCCGCCGGAGAATATAAATATGTGTTTTTGGTGGACGGAAAAGAAGTGCCGGACCCGACCAATACCGACCGCGTGGAAGAAAACGGACGCACGGTGTGCATTAAAACGGTAAAGTAATGAAAGAAAAAACTTTGTATACTTCGTCCCCTCAGCAAACGCTGGCCCTGGCCCGGCGTTTTGCTTCGTTGCTGCACGGAGGGGAAATCGTGTTTTTGCGCGGGCCCATCGGCGCGGGCAAGACGGTGTTTGTCAAAGGCGTGGCCGAAGCGCTGGGGATGAAAAGTTCTCCCACCAGCGCCAGTTTCAGCCTGATGAAACGCTATCAAAAAGGCAAACATACGCTGTATCATATAGACCTGTTCCGTTTGACGGAAGGAGAAGTATTCAATTTGGGATTTGAAGAAATGCTGGAAGATGAACAGGCCGTCATTTTGGCCGAATGGCCGGATCCGCTGGCGCAGATGATGCCGCAGGACCGGCTGGAAATGGATTTTGTGCTGGAAGGCGGGGACAAGCGGCGCATTACGCTGCGTGCCGGCGGAGCCGTGTCCCGCGCGCTGGCGGAGGATTTATGCCGATAACCATGGGAATGGACAGCTCCGGCCCGACGCTTTTGGTCTGCGCCTCTGACGGCGCGAAAAGCTGGTCTTTGCACCATACGGGCATTAAGCAGGAGCAGTTTTTATTGCCGCTGACGGATAAACTGTTGGGCAAAGCCGGAGCGGAACTGAAGGACGTAAAGAAAATTTTTATCGTGCGCGGGCCCGGGCGTTTTACGGGCATACGCATTTCGCTGACGTTTGCCTCCATGCTGCGTTCTTTAAACGGCACGCAGGTATGCGGGGCGACGCTGTTTGAAATTATCCGCCGCCAGGCGCAGGCTTCGCGTGCGTTTGAAGGGTGGAAAAGAGAAAACCCTTCCGGTGTGTTGGCGGTGGTACTGCATGCGTTTAGGGAAGAATATTTTTTGCAGTTTTTTGATGACCGGAACGAAGGCCCCGTCTGGCTGTCCAAAGAACAGCTGCTGGAACGGCTGGCGCGGCGCAAAGAGCCTTTGTACTGTGCGGGTACGGATAAAAACGGAGCGTCTTTGGTGGAACTGTTGGGCGATACCTGCCGCCTGGCCCCTATGGCCGACAGCCATGTGCGTCCGCAGACGCTGCTGGAAATGGCGGCCGATCCCGCTTATGAAAAAGACGCGCTGGAGCCTTTGTATTTAAAACCCGCGCGCTTTGAGCTGGGCCGATGATATTGCGCCGCGCGCTGGCCTGCGACGCTTCCGCGCTGGCTCGGGTGGAAGATACCCGCCCGCAGGCCGCGGGCTGGGGAAAAAGCGGTTTTGAAGGGGAACTGGCGCAGCCCTGCGCGCAGATTTGGTGCGCCTGCGAAGGGGAAGAAATAATCGGTTTTGCCGCCCTGCGCGCCGCGGCGGGCCATGCCGAAGTGCTAAACGTGGCCGTTCTGCCCGACTGCGGAAGAAAAGGCGTCGGTTTTGCGCTCTTATCCCGCGCTTTGGAAGAATTAAAACAGGCCGGCTCCTGGCAGGTAAGCCTGGAAGTGGCGCAGGATAATGCGCCCGCGCTGGCTCTGTACCGCAAAGCGGGATTTGTGCCGCTGGGCCGGCGGAAAGATTTCTACGGTGCGGGACGGGACGCGCTGGTGCTGGGGGTAAATATATGAAAAAAATTTTGTGTCTGCTGGTTTTGTGTTGCGCCTGTGCGGCCTCCGCCAAAGAACTGCCCGTCAGCAAAGAAGGACAGGAAGAAGCCGCCCTGTATATGGATTTTATGCGTGCGGTGCGGGCCGAATTGCTGGAGGACCCCAAAGCCTGCGGTTATTACCAGGACGCCCTGGCCCGCGCGCCGCAAAGCAAATACCTGCGCCGCATTTTAACCCTGTGCGCCGTTTCCGAAGGGGACATGGAGCAGGCCGACCGGTATGCTTCCTATATTGAAGACGGAGAAAATGACGGCGAAGATTTGGCCGTATATGCTTTTTACAAATGGCGCAAAGGCGAGCTGGGCCCCGCGCAAACCTATTATGAACAGGCCCTGGAAAAAGCCCCCGATGACATGCGCATTTTGTACCAATATGTCTTGCTGCTTGTCTATATTGATCCGGACCGCGCCGCCGAAAAACTGCAGGAACACAAAGCCAATTATCCTTCCATCTCCCAGGCCATTGATTACGAAATAGGCAATATTTACCGCCGCAAAGGCCAGCCGCTCAAAGCGCTGGAATATTATAATTCCGCCACCCAAGCCGACCCCGAATACGCCGAGCCGTACCTGGCCCGCGCGGAAATGTATGAAAAAGCGGCGCAGTATTTTCTGATGCTGCATGAGTTGGAAGCGCTGGAAAAAACCGGCTATGAAAGCGCGCCCATGTATTCGCGCATGGGCTCGGTATATGTAATCGTTAAAGACGATGCGCGCGCCCGCGCATATTTCCAGAAAGCAAAGAAGCTGGATAACGGCGACGTGCCCGCAGGGTATTTCCTGGCTTTGTATGCCGAGCAGGACGGTGATTATGCCGCCGCCGCACGGTATTTGCGCGAAACGGCGGATTTTAACGAAGATGCGGGCAAATGGGTGCAGACGGCTTTTTACGAACAGCGCGCCGGAGATACGGCCCGCTCGCTGGATACCTTAAAAGAGGCGTATGAGCGTTTTGATAAAAATGTGGAAATAGGTTATTTTTACGCGCTGGCCTTGCAGGACGACGGCCAGTACCGCCGCGCCGCCCGTATTTTAAAAGGCGTGCTGCACACCAATCCGGACTATGAACAGGCGCGCCTGGCCTATGCCTTTGCGCTGGAAAGCCTGCATAAATATAAAGATATGGAAGAACAGCTGCGTCTGGTACTGGAGCAAAATCCCAACAATGCGGCGGCTTATAATCTGCTGGGGTACAGCCTGGCGGAGCGCAACAAGCGCTTGGACGAGGCCGAACGGCTGGTCAGCCGCGCTTTGTCTCTCAGCCCGGGGGACCGGGCATTTGCCGATTCGTTGGCCTGGGTGTATTACCGCAAAGGAGAATACCAAAAGGCCCTGGATTTGCTGGAAGGGCTGGATAAAGATTTTATTGAGGCCAACGCCGATGTGGCCTACCATTTGGGGGCGGTTTATGCCGCGCTGGGGCAGCCGCAGCAGGCCCTGCCGTATTTACAGCAGGCCGCGCCGGAAGTGAAAGAAGCGCAAAAACTGTTAAAACGCCTTTCCAAAGAGCAGCGCTAGGCCTTTTATCCGGTTGCGGGGGAAAAACAGATTTGGTAATATGGAAGTTCAACAGAATATGGAAGCAAATAATATAAGTACAAGCCGTATTAGCCGTTTATTGCCTCCTGACCGTATTTTTATGGTGCAGGGGAAGCCCTCCAAGACAGACGTCATTAAACAGTTGACGAAAGTGGTCTGCAGGGGGGGAAGCAATTTAGATGAAGCCGAAGTGTTGGCCCAGGTGCTTAAACGCGAGGAAGGCATCAGTACCACGCTGGACACGGGGCTGAGCATTCCGCATGCGCGTTTGGAAGAGCTGGACGGCTTCCAGGCCGCCCTGGCCGTGTTGCCCGGCGGCATAGAAGACCCCTCCGGTCCGCACTTGGAAATCAAGGCCATGTTTTTGTTTCTCTCTCCGGCCAAACAGGCTTTCTTTCAGCAGCATTTGCAGATTTTGGCTTCTTTGGCTGAAATCTTTAAGCCGGATTTCATCTCCGCTTTGGCCGCCTGCCAAAGCCCCCAGGAAGCGGCGCAGAAAATAGCCGCCGAAGAATAGTGATTTTTTTCTTATGACTCCCGCCCCAGACCAACCGGACAGTAAAAGCCCGCTTCGCGTAAAAAAAGTCATCGTGCTGACTACGGCCATGCTGACCTTTATTCCTTTTTGGAAAGCGGCCGCCATCGTGCTGTGCGATTTCGGCTCCAGCGCGTTTTATGCCGGCGGCATCGCCATGCGCGCGTTCGGACCGGCTTTCCCGTGGTTTATTCTGGCCGTTATGCTTTTTGCCGGCGTATTGCTGGCGGTGTATGTGGAATCGTGCTCTCTGTTTGTGCGCGGTGGTGTATATAAAGTGGTGCGTGACGGCTTGGGGGACAATGCCGCCAAATTTGCCGCGTCGGCCATGGCGTTTGATTTTCTGCTGACGGGGCCTATCAGCTCGGTAACGGCGGGCCATTATCTGTCCGGCCTGATTAATTCGTTTTTGGTGCAGTTCGGCGCGGGATTTGAAATCCCCGAAAAAGGTTTTTCCGTGGTGTTTGCCCTGTTGGTAACGGCTTATTTCTGGAGACAGAACGTAAAGGGGATAGAAGAATCCAGCGGAAAGAGCGCAAAAATCATTTCCTTTTCGCTGGCGGTATGTTTTCTGCTGGCTATTTGGTCCTTTATTACCATCGGCCTGCGCGGTGTACAGTGGCCGCCGCTGGCATTGCAGTTTTCGCCGGAATCTTTGGGCTGGCTGGAAGGGCTGGATTGGCATAAAGCCATAGGTGCATTGGGCATGATGATTGCTTTTGGGCACAGCGTGTTGGCTCTTTCGGGGCTGGAAACACTTTCGCAGGTATACCGCGAAATAGAATATCCCAAGCCCCAGAACCTTAAAAAAGCAGCTTGGCTGATTTTTGCGTTTGCGTTACTTTTTACCGGCGGGCTGACTTTCCTGTCCGCGCTGGTAATCCCGCAGGAACTGATTGCCGGCAAATATAATGAAAATCTGCTTTCCGGTTTGGCCATGTCTTTGGCGGGGCCGAATTTCTTAAAACTCATCATGCAAATGATGGTGGTGGTGGCGGGCGTGGTCATGCTTTCGGGGGCGGTTAATACCGCGCTTATCGGTGCCAACGCCCTTTTAAACCGTGTGGCTGAGGACGGAATTTTAACGGATTGGTTCCGCAAAATCCATCGCAAATACGGCACAACCTACCATATTATTAATATTGTGGCCGCCTGCCAGGCAGCGGTCATTTTGGTTTCCCGCGGAGATGTTTATCTGTTGGGTGAAGCGTATGCGTTCGGCGTTATGTGGTGTTTTGTGTTGGAAACGGGTTCCATCATTATGCTGCGTTTTAAAAGAGCGGGTGAAAAACGTGATTTTATGTTTCCGTTTAACATCAAATATGAAAATTATTATATACCCGTGGGCATGACGTTGGTATTTCTGTTCCTGCTGGCGGTGGGGACGGTGAATTTGCTGACCAAACAGATTTCCACCGTGTCGGGCATTTGCTTTACGGCGTTTTTATTTACGGTGTTCAAAATTTCCGAGCGGCTCAATGCCAAAAAAGCCAATACCATGTTTGAAGAAGGTTACCGCGAACGCATGAACGTCGCTTCGGCGGAAGACTTGCGGGACATTGTTAAAGAAATAGAAAAGCCCAACCGTATATTGGTGGCGGTGAAAGATCCGGACAATCTCTATCACCTGGAAGACGTACTCAGCAGTGTAAATGCCGAAGATACGGAAGTCATAGTACTGTATGCCAAACCCGTGGAAAATGTCCTGCTGCGCCAGGATATGCGCAGTAATGCCGCCGATGAAAATGAACTTTTTACCCAGGTGATTTTCTTGGCCGAAAAATACGGCCTGCCTGTGGTGCCCGTTATGGTGCAGTCCAATGACGCCTTTTACGCCATGGCGCAGGTGGCCGCGGCTGTAGACGCCAAAGAAATTGTTATGGGGGTGTCTGGGCGGCACGGGTCCAATGCGCAGATGGAACGCGTGGTCATGGCTTTCAGCGCGCTCAAAGAAGCGGAGCTGGCGCATCCGGTGACGGCGCGCATCGTGTGGGAAGGGCGCGAAGTCAGCTACCGGTTTAATAAATAACGGCTTCTTCGGTTGTTGCGCCGTTTGGACGCAAACAATTTTGTAAATTTGAGCCCTAAACCCCCGCCTTTCCGTCTTACGGGGCTAAAATGATATAATACCTCTATATGGCACTGCGAAAGATTGTAAAATACGGCGATCCGATTTTGCGCCAAAAACTAAAACCCACCGATTATGAAACCCTGCGGCCCATGCTGCCGCAGCTGCTCAAGGATATGGAAGAAACCTGCCTGTCCGTGCGCGGCGTGGGATTGGCGGCCAACCAGATTGGTTTGGACTACCGCCTGTCGGTAATACTTATTCCGGAATCGGACAAAAAAGACGCGCCGCTTAAACGCATTGTCATTATTAATCCGGAAATTGAAAGCAAACGCGGCGACGTGCTGGAGGAGGAAGGCTGCCTGTCCCTGCCCGGGCTGTGGGTGGAAATTCACCGCGCCACCGACGTAACGGTGCGATATTTGGACGAGCACGGCCAGCCCCAAAGGGTGCGCGCGCGCGGACTGTTGGCCAAGGCTTTTCAGCACGAAATAGACCATTTGGACGGCAAACTATTTATAGATTATGCCGATCCGGCCCTAAAACCCGCCATCAAAAAAGAAATCAAAAAATTGCGTACGGATTGGGACTGACGCAGGCCGAATAATTATTTTGATATCTATTTAAACCCCGCCTTGTGGCGGGGTTTTTGCATGTCGGCTGTAAACGGAAAATTTATCCTTTTTTAAAGGCAGTTATACGCCAAATTGCTATAATAAACATATGAACGCGCGCGAAGATATATTGCTGAGCGTGGAGGATTTGCGGGTTTCTTTTACGGCCGAAGAAGGAAAGACGGAAGTCCTGCGCGGATTAAGCTACCGCCTGCCGAAGGGCAAAGTCCTGGCTGTGGTGGGGGAGTCTGGCTGCGGCAAAACCGTGCACGCTTTGTCCCTATTAAAACTCCTGCCTTCCGGAGGGGAAATCACTTCGGGCCGCGTGTACTATAAAGGCAAAGACGTTTTGTCCCTGCCGCCGCAGGAACTGCGTAAGCTGCGCGGGGCGGAAATGGCCATGATTTTCCAGGACCCGATGACCAGTCTAAACCCCATACGCACCGTCGGCAGCCAAATAACGGAAACCATTTTGGCGCACAAAAACTGCACCAAGCTGCAGGCCAAAGCGCGCGCCATACGTTTGCTTAAAAAAGTGGGCATAGAAAACCCGCGCAAACGGCTGGACGAATATCCGTTCCAGTTTTCCGGCGGCCAGCGCCAGCGTATTATGATTGCCATGGCTTTGTGTTTAAATCCGGGACTGCTGATTGCCGATGAGCCGACCACCGCGCTGGACGTGACTATTCAGGCGCAGATTTTAAAACTGATTAAAAATTTACAGCGGCAGAGCAAGATGTCTGCGGTGTTTATTACGCACAATTTGGCTATCGTGGCCGATATCGCCGATGACGTGCTGGTGCTATACGGCGGATATTGCGTGGAGCAGGCCCGCGCGGACGAACTTTTTGCCCGCCCTTTGCATCCGTATACGCAGGGGCTGCTGCATTCGCTGGTGTCGCTCAAGCGCAAAGACGAACATTTGCCCGCCATTGAGGGTTATCCGCCCGCCCCGGGCACGCCCAAAGAAGGCTGTCCGTTTGCGCCGCGCTGTCCCCGCGCGTGGGAAAAATGCCGCGCGCAGCTGCCGCCGCTTTTTGAAAAAAACGGCTGCCAGGTGCGCTGCTGGCTGCAGGAGAAAGATGACAAGTCCGGTGGAAATTAACCATTTGTACAAAAGCTATGCCCGCCGCGGCGCAAAGCTGTGGGGTTCCGTCCAGGCCAAACCCGTGCTGGAGGACGTGTCACTGCGGGTGGGCGAGCATGAAATTTTGGGCCTGGTGGGGGAGTCTGGCTGCGGCAAAACCACGCTGGCCAAAGTGGTGCTGGGGCTGGAAAAATACCAGTCCGGTTCCGTCAAAGTCAACGGACTGGAATTAAAAGAGCTGACCAAAGCCGGATTTAAAAAATTGCGCCGTCAGGTGCAGGTGGTGTTTCAGGATCCTTATTCCAGCCT
>DWVB01000091.1 GCA_019120455.1 Candidatus Avelusimicrobium excrementipullorum | reverse complement strand
TGGACCGCCTGACCAAGGGCGGCAACCACCAGGGCGTGCTGGCCAAAGCCCAGCCCGTGCGGCTGATGAAACTGTCCACCGCCCTGTACGAATCCGACGGAAACAAAAAGGATTTGTGGCTGGCCGTGGACGAAATGACCGACCCGCAGAACCTGGGCGCGATTATCCGCAGTGCGGCGTGTCTGGGCTTTTCCACCATTATTTTGCCGCAGCGGCGCACCGTGGGGCTGACGCCGGCGGTGTATAAAGTGGCCTGCGGCGCGGTAGAACGCGTCAATATTGTGGAAGTGTCCAACCTGTCCAATGCCCTGCTGGACCTGAAAGAAGAAGGGTTTTGGGTATACGGCGCAGACATGGACGGACAGCCCATCACGCAAACCGATTACGCTTCCCCCGCCGTGCTGGTCATCGGCTCCGAAGGCACCGGCATACGCGAAAAAACCGCCGAAAACTGCGACCAAATTATTTCCATTCCGCAAAAAGGCGGCGTGGAAAGTTTGAACGCGTCTGCGGCGGCGGGAATTATTATGTACGATATGTTTTCAAAAGTGCAGTTGAAGAAATAACCGGACTCCTTATAAAAAAATCCCGCCGGTTTCGGAGGGATTTTTTATATACGAATTAAACTTCTATATATACAACTCCAGCTTGTCCAGCTCTTCTCCCTGTTCGTTATACACCGTCATGGTCAGTTTACGGTCGGAAATCATCACGTCGGCATAGTGATAAGCCGACACAAAACGCGCCGTGGAACGGTGGCTGCCCGCACGTCGCGTAGGCTCGGCTCCGCCGCCGCCCAACGTCACATACGTTACGCCGCGCGGGTTGGGTTCATCCTGATACATGGGGAAAGTGCGTTCATAATTGGCTTCCGCCCCCTGCAATACCAAATCCACCCCATAGCGCTCAAACAAAGGTACAAAATTGGCCGCCGCTTCGTTGGCGGGCCCTTTCTGCCCCGTGGAATACATCGGCGCATTCACCACGACAATCTTCCACTTTTCCCCCGCCCCCGCCAGCGTGGTGCGCAGCCACTGGTACTGGGCGGACTTTTCGTCTATGTTCGGCGCCCACACCGCACCGTACGCGGCGTTGGCGTCCAAAAAGATAAAACGCGCATTGGCCGTATCAAAAGAATAATATTTCGGCGTGGCATTGGACCAGCTCATATCATGGAAACGGGAATAATTGGTACGCACGAAAGACTTGCTGTCGCGGTTGTCGCGGTCGGGGCCGTATTCATTGGCGCCGATGGCAATAAACAGCGGCGTCTTCTTCAGCACGTCTTTATACGGGGTAAAAAATTCCGCATCTGCGTCTGCGTCCAGGCCGCTGGCGGTTAAATCGCCGGTATGTATGACAAAATCAACGTCTTTTTGCGCCATTTGCCGCGCTAACAGCTCTTTGGGGGAAGGACCGGCCGGCACGGCGGGCTCTTCTTTTTTGCCAAACAGCCCTGCAAAAGGAGACTGCTCCTGCGCAGCCTGCTCCGACACAGCAGGAGCGGTTTGGGCCGTATTGCCAAAGGCCAAAAAGTGTACTTCTTTGCGCTCGGCACTGTAAAGTGTGCGGAAAGATCCTTCCACGGGAGCCTGCACGCCGTCCCGCGCTTCATTATACACATACAGCCGGTAACAAAAATCCTGATTGGGCACCAAACCGTACAAAATGGCTTTATGCTGCGTACCTTCCGGATTGATTTTCAAAATCTGGTTACAGCGCGGCGCGGGGCCGTATTCCAGCCAGGCCGGAGTAGGCACATCGGTCTGCCAGCGCAGCACCATGGTGGACTGGGTGGGGTCCTCTATGTAAGGCCCGCGGATAATCTGCGCGCCGTATGCGCCGCAGGCACAAAAAGCCAGCAAAAAAGAAAGCAAAATTCTCATACACATATTTTAGCAAAATATCGCTCTTTTCCCACCGCCAAACCCCTGCCGCCGTTTTGCAAAGGGCAAACAGGTTAAAATTTCCCCTGTCACGGCAGCGTAAATTTTGCTAAATTATGATTATGAAGAAAATCATCTTTTCCTTTATTTTATTTTCGGCTGCGCTGGGCGCGCAGGCCGCGTCGCTGAATACCACCGCTTCTTATGTGTATTCATCCGACTATAACCAGGCCCGCATAGGCGCGGCCATACCGCTGGGGCTCAACGCCTCCATTGGTCTGCAGGGCCGCTATGTGGAAGATAAATTCTCCGTGGAAGACGGCGCGTTTAAAGACCCCATCTATTCCGTATATCTTCCCATACGGCTGGATTTGGATTTGGTTAAACTAAACATCACGCCTTTTTATTATTTTGAAAACAAATCCGACGATGAGCGTTTTCAGGACGCTTCCGCTTACGGCGTCAACGCCCGCCTGATGACCAACCTGGTGGAAGATGAAGTAAACCAGCTTTTCACCACCGCCTACATTGGCGTATCGTACGCCAACCAAAAAGGCACCCTTTTTGAAGACGGACAGGCCTCTGACGAAGATTATTCCCAAATGGCCTACACGCTGGGTTTCCTGCAGAACTTTTTTGGTACGTTTGTATTCCAGGGGGCGGCCACGGCCTACCAGTACCCCAACGGCATTGACGGCGTGGAATATTTCCGCGGGATTATGGACCAGAACGACCTGGCCTTTACGCAGTCTTATGACATAAACCGCGCGTTGGGCAAATATGTGCTGTCCGCGCGTATCAGCCGTCTGTGGCCCGAAAAACGCTCCTCGCTGTATGTGGGATATCACTTTGCGGAATTTTATACTGCGGACTCCCAGCACTCTTTTCTGCTGGGCAACACGTTTTATGTAACCGCCAACGCGTATGTGGACGCGGCCTACAACCATTTGCAGACCACCGGCGGCGAAAACAAACGGGATATTTTCTTTATTAATTTAAACATCTCTTTTTAAAGGATAAAGGGTATGGAACAAGATCCGGTTTTGGAAAGCCTGCAAAACGACGAAGGATCGGCAAAAATGCTGTCTTTGGTGTCGCACAAACTCAAAACGCCGCTGTCCATTATCAACGGATACTCGGAGGCGATTTTATCGCAGTCTGCCAAAGAAAAGTTTTCCCCGTTTACGGCCAAAGCGCTGGAAGAAATCAACAAACAGGGCACCAAACTTTGCAATTTGGTGGACAAACTGCTTTTCTTTAACAAAGTGGAAGCGCTGCAGCCCAAAGATTTGGCCAAAAAATCCATTAATTTAAAGAATTTGGTCAAAACAAGCGCCAACGACGCCATTTCCCACGATGAAGAAACGGCCACCGTGTCGGCCGGATCCACCATATCCAAAAAAGGCACGTTTATTGAGATAGACTGCCCCGCTTCCCTGGAAATCAAAGCCGACGAAGAACTGATGGGCTTTTTGTTGGAAGAACTCATGTCCAACGCCATTAAATTTAATAACAAAGCCGAAAAAATCATCAAAGTGCAGTGCGCCCATCACGGAGACAGCATTTCCATTTCCGTGCGGGACTACGGCACCGGCATACGCCCGCAGGACGTAAACAAAATCTTTGAACGTTTCTACCAGGTGGACGATTATTTTACCGGCCAGATTGAGGGCTGGGGTCTGGGCCTGCCGATGGTGCGCAAAATCCTGGATTTGCACGGCGGCAGCATCAGCGTGATTTCCGACAGGGGGTTGGGATCCATCTTTACGGTGAGTATCCCCGTTTCATGAACGAAGGATTTTTAGACGAAGTACTGACGCAGACCGACGCCCTGCGCGCCTGCGTTGCGCAGGCGGCCAATACGCTGCGGGATTTCAGCCGCCGCCTGGAGCTCATCTTAAGTCAGGACCATAAAAACATTGCCGTGCGGGACAGTGCTTTTGTATCGGATTTTGCCGCTTTCTGCACGCAATTACGCCAGGATACAAACTCAAGGCTGGATTACTGGCAGGCGGCGCGCGCGCAAATGCGCAGCGGCACGGATAAGGAAGGCTACGGCCTGGCCCTGGCGGCCAAAAGTTTTGTCAGCCGCGCCAAGACTCTTTCCCGCGCCTGTGACGACCTTTCCACCGCGTACGCCCAGTTTAACCGCTTTTACAAAAATTATACGCTGGCCAAACTGCCCGTCTGGCTGCTGACTTCCTGCTGCGACGACCTTAACAACCTGACGGGAAAAATCCTGTTCCTCTCGCGTGAACTGGCCAAAAAAACCGAACAAAAACGGGGGTATTGATATGGTGGACAAAACAACCTGGTATTATCAGAAAATGAGCGCCATTTGCCTGACCATCATTGCCGCGGGCGTGATTACGGCGGCTTTGGTGTACACCAAAGCGCTGATGATTCCGCTGGTTATTGCGCTGTTTTTTTATACGATACTGGCGCAAATGGCCGCATCGCTGCACCGGCGGCTGTCTTTTCCGGCCTGGCTGGCCATGACGGTATCTATTTTGGTGCTGGCGCTGTGTTTTGCGGGCATTATTTATTTCACGGTCAACTCCGTAGGCGGCTTTATACGCGGCAGCGAAGTATACAAAGAAAACCTGCTGGCTACCACAACCGACCTCCTGGCGCGCATCAGCAGCCACGGCATTCATGTAGATCAGGCCTCCATTGTGGAATATATCCGCAGCCTGCCGCTGTTTGACTGGTTCAAAAACTTTGGGCACCAGCTTTTTTCTCTGGTTTCCAACACCACCCTGATTATTTTGTTTATTATTTTCCTGCTGTTGGGCTCCAAAAAAGCCGTTCCCACCAATGTCAATCCCACCGTGCAGGAAATGTTGGCACAGGTATCCAAATATCTGTCCGTTAAAATTGTGACCTCCCTGGCTACGGCCCTGCTGATATGGATTGTGCTAATGGCGTTTAAAGTCAAGCTGGCTTTTTTGTTCGGCATGTTTTTCTTTCTGCTGAACTTTATTCCCAGCGTAGGGTCCATTATCGCCGTGCTGCTGCCCACGCCGGTCCTGTTTCTTCAATACGGTTTCGGGGCAAATTTCTTTGTGGTGCTGGGACTGATGATCGCACTGGAGTTTACTATCGGAAACCTGATAGAGCCCCGCTTTTTGGGCGACGGCATGGATCTGCACCCCGTGGTGGTTATTGCTTCATTAATTTTTTGGAGCTTGGTCTGGGGCGTCCCCGGGGCATTTCTGTCGGTGCCGATTACGGCCTCCATTAAAATTGTTTTAGGCAAAATAAAACATACGCGCCCCGTGGCCGAGCTGTTGGCCGGACGCCTGCCGCGCTGACCGAATATTTACAAAGAAAACCCCGCACATATGCGGGGTTTTTTGACGCAAAAAAAGAAAGAAGATGTTACCTTACCGCAGCCGCTAACCAGAAAAACACTTGTATCCGATACTTGCAAAAAACTGCGCGGGGTTACCCCCTCTGTTTTTGTCATAATACTTCCCTCCGGTGGGGAACTTCCTCAAAACAACATTTCCCTGTGCGGAGGCGGCACACAAAATAAATCTTTTCTAACAGAAGCACCCTCCCTATGCAAAAATTACCCCGCCTTTTGGAGGCGGGGTTTTCAAATTACTGGGCCGGTGCGGCGGAATCCGGCGGCAGGGGAGGCATTTCATTGCGCACCCGGTCAAACAGGCCGCTGGCCGTAGCGCGGCTTAAAAAGCCTTCCCATTCGGTGGGGGACATTTCAAAATCATCCATCACGATAAAAGAAATCTCGCGCGAAGCGTCCTTGCCGGGGTCTTTGCCGCCGCGGGCATATTCACGTTCCAGCTCCACATAGCGGCTGGCGATGGCATAGTCTATATCTTCCTGTGAATATACGGGCTGCACGTCTTCTTCATGCAATGTATTGGTGTCAAACACCCCTTCGGGCGCCGCGCCGTCCGCGGGCACATAAGTACCCGGAGGCAGCTGCGTCCCGTCTTCGGAAAAATATACCGGCTGCTCGGACATGGGGTGCTGCCACTGCGCGTCGTCCGCCGCGGCGGGCAGCGTGCGTTCCCGTCCGGCCATCATGTTGGAACAGGCCGACGGATTTACAATAAGATAAATACTGATTACGATAAAAAATAATATCGCCGCTTTAATTAAAATTTTCAGCACAAACGTTTCCTCCGTTTTTTACAGCATAGCAAATTTTACCGTGCCGGCGCCTGTATTTGAACCGGTGCGGCAGGACCGCCCTGCAATATGGCCACGCTGCGGGCAAACTGGGGATTGGAAAAAATTTCCTGCAAAGCCTGGGCAAACTGCGGGTCCTTGGCATGCTCGGCAATGACTTGCTGCAGCTGCGGGTACTGCTCCAACAGGCGCCCCAGGCCCTCTCCGCTTAAAGCGGCCAAATCTATATCGTCGCGGCCGGTGGCGGCGCGCAAATCGGCGTAAAAAGCCTGCAGAGACGGATTATCCTTGTAATCGCTTAACACGGAAGCCACCGTTTGGCGGGCCTGTTCTTTTTCCTGTACGGCGTCCAACGGCGCGTCCTGCAAATACACTTCCTGCACGGCAGGCTCTCCGCTCCAGCGTTCATACACCTGGGGCTCGGCCTGCGGGGACACCCGCTGCACCGGCACATTGTTAAATGTCATCGTAGGCGCGGCGGTGGCGGCTTCTTCTTCGGCGCGCTGTTCATAGGCGCGGTAAAACCGAAGCCCCGCGATAAACGCCAGCCCCACGACAATGACCCACAGGAAAAAACGGCTCGTTTTAGACATATCAGTCTTCTATGTCAAGCAGCTCCACTTCAAACACCAGTGCCGAATTGGGCGGGATAATGCCCACGGGGCGGCTGCCGTAAGCCGTGTCGGCGGGGCAGACGATGGTGGCTTTGGAAGCGGGGCGCATTTGCTGCAGGGCCTTGGTCCAACACGGGATTACGCCCGAGAGGCTGGCCGTAAACGGTTCGTTGCGGTCATACGAGCTGTCAAACTTCGTGCCGTCAATCAGTTTCCCTTCGTAATTAACGGTCACTTTGCTGGAGGCATTGGCCGTGCGGCCCTTGCCTTTTTTGGACAGTTTAATCATCGCGCCGTTGTCCAGCACTTTGACGCCTTTTTCTTTGGAAAAATCTTCCAAAAATTTCTTTTGTTCTTCTTCGCGCCGCTGGCTGATGGTCAGCGCGTCCTGTTTATATTTTTCAATAATCTGGGGTTTGTAATCGTCCAGCGTCGTTTGGGACTGCTTGTTAAGCAGGCTGTCGCGCATACCCTGGGAGAGGGCTTTGTAGTCGTCCTCATTGTCCAAAATCAGCTGGCGTTTTAAATTAT
>DWVB01000090.1 GCA_019120455.1 Candidatus Avelusimicrobium excrementipullorum | reverse complement strand
GTTTTCCAGCGTGGTGTGCAAAATGCGGTGTACGGCGTCCACGGAGTTAAACGCAATATGCGGCGTAATCAGCACGTTTTTCATTTGCATTAAACGTGCGTTGATAATGGTGTTCATGGCGTAGTCTATGGGAATGTCCTGCGATTTTAAAATAATATCGTCATGAATAATAAAATCTTCGTTTTCCAGTACGTCCAACGCGGCCCCTTTCACTTTGCCGTGGGTCAGCGCGCGGTAAAGGGCTTCGGGGTCCACCAGGCTGCCGCGGGCGGTGTTTAAAATAATGACGCCGTCTTTCATTTTTTTGAATGCTTCGTCGTTAAGCAGATGGTAGTTTTCTTTGGTGGCAGGCGCATGCAGGGTAATCACGTCGGATTTGGCGTACAGCTCGTCCAGCCCGACATAATGGATATTGTAAATGCGCTGGAACTCCTCATTGGGGTAGAGGTCATAGGCCAGCACGTCCATGCCAAAGCCGCGCGCCAGTTTGGCCACGTGGCGGCCGATGGCTCCCGTGCCGATAATACCGATGGTGTGGCCGTAGAGGTCAAAGCCGATGTATTCATTCATGCGTACGAAATTGTTTTTCATGTCCGTGCGCGCCTGAATAATATGCCGCGCCAGCGCCAGCAACGCGCCGAAGGTAAATTCCGCCACGGTGGCTTCGCCGTATTTGGGCACGTTCACCACTTCTATGCCGCGTTCTTTACAATAATTTAAATCAATATGGTCAAAGCCTGTGGAACGTGTGGCAATGAGTTTGAGTTTGGGGTAGCGGTCCAAAGAGTCTTTGTTCATTTTCAACGCAGTATGCACAAAGACGGAAATAATTTCCGCGTCTTTAATTTGTTCATATTGCTGCTGTGAAATATTTTCCATGCTTTCGGGCAGCAAGACGGTGTCCCCCGTGCAGATTTGCTGTTTTTCCAGGTAATCGCGGGTAATTTTGTCTACATCAAAAAATACGGTTTTCATGTGTTCCCCCTTATTCTTCCTTATATAATATACGCCGCACGGAGGCGGTGTAAAAAATTAATTAGCCGGTTTTTCGGCAGGAATGTCTTTAGGTATATCCCTTTTAAAATTATAGAACTGCCGCAGCACTTTGGCCGGGTTGCCCACAGCCACGGACAGGGCAGGCACGTCTTTGGTTACCACCGCTCCGGCGCCGATAACGGCTCCGTCCCCTATAGTCACCCCGGGCAGAATAACCGCCGAACCTCCTATCCAGACGTCACTGCCTATTTTTACGGGTGAGGCAAACTCTTTGCCTTCTTTGCGGGCTTTGGGGTCCAGCGGATGGGTGGCGGTGTAGATCTGCACATTGGGGCCCAGCATACAGCCGTTGCCTATTTCTACGCGCGCACAATCCAAAATAGTACAGTTAAAATTCAGAAAAACATTGTCGCCGAAGTAGATTTGGCTGCCGTAGTCGCAGTAAAAAGGCGGCTCAATAATCAGGTTTTTGCCTGCCTGTCCAAAGAGTTTTTCCATCAGTTCGCGACGTTTGCTCTCATCGGCCGGATCGGTGGCGTTGTACTGCCACAGCGTGCGGCGCGCTTCCTGGCGCAGACGCACCAGTTCGGGATCTAACGAATTGTAAAACAGCCCAGCCAACATATTTTCTTTTTCGCTCATGCCTTATTGTAGCAATTTTAGGTCTAATTCAAAAAAAACCGGATCAAGCCGTAATAAAATGAGTAAATTTTATACAATAAAGAAGTATTGGTCTGCCTGTTGCGGATTTGAATTGTTTTTGGTAAAATATACTTACCGGTAGGTAAATAAATTTCCTCGTCGTAAGAGGGAGAAGCGGAGAATGAGAATGAATAAATATATGCGTGTTGCCGCCGTGTTTGCGTTGGCGGCCTGCCTGGGCGTTTTGGGCGCCTGCGGCAAAAAAGAACAACAGCAGGAAGGTGCGGCCCTGCCCGTTTCGGCCGTCAAAGTGCTGAAAACCGATTTGCCTTGGAATATTGAATATCCCGCGCAGGTGGCGGGCTCTTTGGAAATTCAGGTCCGCGCGCAGGTGGGCGGCATTTTAAAAGCCCGTCTGTTTGACGAAGGCGCGTATGTGAAACAGGGCACGCAGCTTTTCCAGATTGACCCCCAGGAATACGAGGTGGCCCTGCAGCAGGCCGAAGGCTCTTTGGCCCAGGCCCAAAGCAATGAAAACCGCACCCGCCGCGATTATGAGCGCATGAAAAAACTGCGCGCCGACAATGCCATCAGCCAGAAGGATTACGATGACGCTTTGTCCGCATACGAAGCGGCGCAGGCTTCCGTTAAAGTGGCCCAGGCGGGCGTAAACGGCGCCAAAATCAATTTGGAATATACCCGCGTGCTGGCGCCTATTTCCGGCATTACGGGCAAAGAAGCCCAGTCCGTGGGCAGTCTGGTTTCTCCGGCGGGCAACGGTTTGCTGACCACCATGGTGCAGATTGACCCCCTGTGGGTGAATTTTTCCATGCCCAGCGCGCAGTTTTACAAAATGGCCAGCGGATTTTTAGACGGCAGCATTACGCTGGATGAAAAAGGCGACCAGCCGCTGTATGTGGAGGCCATTACCGCCGACGGTCGCATTTATCCGCAGAAAGGTTCCATCATTTTCTTTGACAGCACCGAAGACACCCAAACCTCGTCTTTGGCTATTAAAGCCGAATTTCCCAACCCCAAAAATCAGCGTATGCTGATGCCGGGTCAGTTTGTGCGCGTGCGCCTGGTGGGGGCCACATATAAAGACGCGGTGCTGATTCCTTCGTCTGCCGTGCTCAGCACGCCGACCGGTGATCTGGTTTATATCGTGCAGGAAGACGGCACCACCAAAGCCCAGCCCGTAACGGTGCAGATGCAGGATAATATGTATATCGTCAACGAAGGGCTGGAAGGCGGGGAAACCGTCATTTCCGAAGGGTTGCTGAAAATCCGCCCGGGCATGAAAGTAAGCCCGCAGATGAAAGATTTCGGCATTCCGTCCTATGAAGAACCGACGGCTCCCAGTTCCATGACCGCCCAGGATATCGGGGAATTTGACGATGTGATTAAAGAAGACGTCAAACCCGATACGCAAAGTACAGAACAGCCGTCTGTCCGTAAAAATAACAAAGTAACCAACGCGCTTTTGGGCCGCCAGGATTAAAACGGCGGAGCGGAGAAATACATGTTTTCCAAATTTTTTATTAACCGTCCTATTTTTTCTACCGTTATTTCACTGCTCATTTTGCTGGCGGGTATTATTTCCATTACCCAGCTGCCCATTGAGCAGTATCCGGATTTAACGCCGCCTTCCGTGCAGGTGTCGGCGCAGTATCCGGGCGCCAGCCCGGAAGTGATTGCCGATACGGTGGCCGCCCCCATTGAACAGCAGGTCAACGGGGTGGAGGACATGCTGTACATGAACTCCACTTCTTCGGCCAACGGCGACATGAACCTGATGGTGTACTTTGAAGTGGGTACGGATCCGGACCAGGCCATGATTAACGTTAACAACCGCGTCCAGGCCGCCACCACCACGTTGCCCGAAGACGTGCGCCGTTACGGTGTGACCGTGCAAAAACGTTCTTCGGCCATTTTGCAGTTGATTACCATGTTTTCCCCGTCGGGTGTATATGATACCACCTATATTGGTAACTATGCTTTGGTCAACGTGGTAGACGACCTCAAACGTATTAACGGTGTGGGCGACGCGCAGGTCATGTCCGCCAACGACTATTCTATCCGCATTTGGCTTAAACCCGACGTAATGAGTCAGCTGGGCGTATCCGTTTCCGACGTGATGGCCGCCGTACAGGCGCAAAACACGCAGCGCGCCGCCGGCAAAATCGGCCAGCCGCCGCTGCTGCACAGCGTGGACCGCATGTATTCCATCATCGCCCCGGGCCGTTTGCAGGAGCCGGAAGAGTTTGAAGAAATTATCTTGCGCGCCAATCCGGACGGTACGTCTTTGCGCTTAAAAGACGTGGCCCGTGTGGAACTGGGCAGCCAGACGTATGAATTTTCCGGTAAATACAATAATCAGCCCGCCGTGCCTATCGGCGTGTTCCTTTCCCCGGGTGCCAACGCCGTGGCTACGGCTGAAGCCGTTAAAAAGCGTATGGAAGAGCTGTCTCAGAATTTCCCGGGCGGCATTGAGTACAAAGTAGCTTATGATACCACACTGTTTGTAAACGCCTCCATTGAAGAGGTAATTCATACCCTCATAGAAGCCATGATTTTGGTGTTCCTGGTCATGTATCTGTTCCTGCACGACTGGCGCGCCACGTTAATTCCGTGTCTGGCCGTGCCGGTGTCTATTGTGGGCGCGTTTGCGGGTATGTTGCTGCTTGGATTTTCCATTAATACGCTGACGTTGTTCGGTCTGGTATTGGCTATCGGTATTGTGGTGGACGACGCCATCGTGGTCATTGAGAACGTGGAACGTATCATGCATGACGAGCATTTGCCCGTCAAAGAAGCCACGATTAAGGCCATGGACGAAGTAACCGGCCCCGTGGTGGCCATTGTGCTGGTGCTGTGCTCCGTGTTCGTGCCCGTGGCGTTCATGGGCGGTTTTACGGGGGTTATGTACCAGCAGTTCGCCATTACCATTGCCGTGTCCGTGGTAATTTCCGGTCTGGTGGCTTTGACGCTGACTCCCGCGTTGTGCGCGCTGCTGCTGAAAGATATGAAGCCGCGCACCAGCGGGTTCTTCTTTAAGTTTGACCAGTGGTTTGCCAAAGTGACCAATACGTATACCGGCTGGGCGGGTTTCTTTATCCGCCGTATTCCGGCGGCCGTGTTGGCCTTGCTGCTCCTTTGGGGCGGGGCGGTCGGCCTGTTCAAAATCGTGCCTTCCAGCTTACTGCCTGATGAAGACCAGGGTATGTTGATTGTGGCCACCATGCTGGATCCGGCCACCTCCCTGTCCACCAGCCAGAAAGTGGCCCAGCAGCTGGAAGAAATTATTTTGGAACAGCCCGCCGTGAAAGAGGAGCTGACCTTTGCCGGCTATGATATTCTCAGCAGTACCATGAAGAGCAGTTCCATTGCGTCGTTTATTTCGTTAATCCCGTGGAAAGAACGCAAAACGCAGGAGCTTTCTTCTTTCGGGGTGGTGTCGGCCATCGGCAAATTGGGCGCCGGAATTACGGGGGCTTTGGTAATGCCGTTTAACCCGCCGCCGATTATGGGCATGAGTACCACCGGCGGTCTGGAAGGCTATGTGCAAAACCGTTCCGGCCAGGGCAGCGACGCGCTGGAAGCCAAGGTGAACGAATTTATCGCCGCGGCGCAGAAACGGCCCGAGCTGACCGGCGTCAGCACGACGTTCTCTTCCGCCACGCCGCAGTATAAGCTGACCGTGGACGAAATTAAAGCCATGGCCATGAATGTGTCGCTTTCCGAGCTTTATACCACCATTCAGGGTACCTTCGGTACGGCTTATGTCAATGACTTTACTAAATACAGCCGCAGTTTCCGCGTTATGGTGCAGGCCGACGGGGATTACCGCGCGCGGCCCGAGCAGTTGGGCGATATTTATGTGCGCTCCAACACCGGAGCCATGGTGCCGCTGTCTGCCTTCATTACGCTGACCCCGATTTTGGGGCCGGATATGGTGGAACGTTTCAACGCGTTCCCCGCGGCCAAAGTGATGGCCACGCCGGCCGATGGCTACAGCTCCGGCCAGGCCATTGCCGCCATGGAACAGGTGGCGCGTGAAACATTGGGCGAAGAATTTACGCTGTCCTGGACGGGTACCACCTACCAGGAAACCATCAGCGGCAGTTCTTCCACCATTGCGCTGATGCTGGGTATTTTGGTGGTGTTCCTGATTTTGGCCGCCCAGTATGAACGCTGGGGGCTGCCCCTGGCGGTTATCTTGGCCGTTCCTTTCGGCATGTTCGGCGCTTTGCTGGGCACCTATATGCGCGGTCTGTCCAACGATATTTATTTCCAGATTGCGCTGGTGGCCCTGGTCGGTTTGGCGGCCAAAAACGCCATTTTGCTGGTGGAGTTTGCCGTGCTGGTTAAAGAACAGGGCGCTACGGCGTATGAAGCGGCCCTGCAATCGGTCAAGCTGCGTTTCCGCCCTATCGTCATGACGTCTTTGGCGTTCATTTTGGGCTGCGTGCCGCTGGCCGTCAGCTCCGGCGCGGGCGCCGCCAGCCGTCACTCCATCGGCACAGCCGTGGTGTTTGGCATGTTAGCGGCCACGGCCATTGCGCCGTTGTTCATACCGTTGTTCTTCTACCTGATTTCGGGCGGCTGGAAGGAAAAAAACGACCCGGAAGCCACAGGTGCCAAAGCGGAGGCTATGCATGATATTTAAGAAACTCGTTTCCGCGGCGGTATGCGCCGCGATGCTCTCTGGCTGTATGATGGGGCCAAATTACAAGCGGCCGGAGCTGGACCTGCCCGTGCCGCAGGCCGGCGAGGAAGAATACAGCGTTTTTGAAAATTACCAGTGGTGGGAAATGTTCGGAGACGAACGCCTGAATAAACTGGAAACCGAAGCCCTGCTGTATAACCGCGACCTGCGCCAGGCCATCGCCCGCGTGGACGAAGCCCGCGCGGCCGTAGGCAGCGCCGTGGCGGACCAGCTGCCCACCATTGCCGCCCAGGGCGGCAGCGGCCGGGCCGGCAGTTATTACGGTTCGGGGCAGGTGCAGAGCACGGGTACGATTGTAGCCTCTTTTGAGCTGGATTTGTGGGGCAAATACCGCCGTTTGAGCGAGGCGGCGCGCGCGCAGCTGCTGTCCACCATGGCTTCCAAAGACACGGTGCTTTTGACGCTGACGGCGCAGGTGGCTTCCACCTATTTTACGCTGCTGGCGCTGGACAGCCAGCTGGATACCGCCACCAAAACCCTGCAAACCCGCAAAGAAAGCGTGCGTATTTATACCAGCCGCTACAATGCCGGCTATGTAACGGAAGTGGACTTGCGGCGTATTGAAGCGGATATGTATGCCGTGGCGGCTACGGTAAAATCGCTGGAGCTTTCCGTCGCCACGACGGAAACGGCCCTGTCCGTGCTGGTGGGCCGCTCCCCGCGTGAAATCGTGCAGGGCTTTGACCGCGGCGGCAAGCTGTTAGATGAAATTGACGTGCCGCAGGTGCCCGCCGGACTGTCTTCGGCCTTCTTAGCCAAACGGCCTGATGTGCGCAGCGCCGAAGGCATGCTGATAGCGGCCAATGCGCAAATCGGCGCGGCGCGCGCGGCGTATTTTCCCGATATTACGCTGACCGGCGCGGCCGGATACGCCAGCTATCAGTTAAATGAACTTTTCCGCGGTCCTTCGGGCATGTGGGCTTTTGCGGGGCAGTTGACGCAGCCGATTTTTGCCGGCGGGCGCATTGTGTCGCAAAACAAAGCCGCCAAAGCCCAGTATCAGGAAATGCTGGCCGCGTATGAACAAACGGTGCAGAACGCTTTTAAGGAAGCGTTGGACGCGCTGAACGGACACCGTCTTTACAGCGAAATATATGATATTTATTTGGGGCAGACCAAAGCCCTGCGCCGCGGGTATGAACTGACCAAGAAACAGGAAGACGCGGGTTTGATCGGCACCATGGAACTGTTGGACGTGGAGCGCAACCTGCTGCAGGCGGAAATGAGCCTGGCCACCGCGCGCCAGAACGAATTGAACTCCCTGGTCAGCCTGGCCAAAGCTTTCGGCGGCGGCTGGAATGAGCGGTGCGGTTTCGGGCCGTTTGAAGCGCAGGTGGAAGCGCAGCGCGCCGCGTTTGACCAGCAAAAGGCGGACCAGCGCGCCGCGGCACTGAAACAGGCTGAACTGGAACAAGCCGCTTTGCAGGAGGCGGCCAAGCCGGAAGAAACCCCCGTGCAGGCGGCCCCGCAGGAAGAACAAAAATAGCCTTTTACCAAAACGGCCCTTCGGGGCCGTTTTTTATGTGCCCGAAAGGGGAATTTGCTACAATAAAAACGTATGCGTGAATGGGACGTCATCAGCCCGCTGGACGGGCGCTATAGGGAGCAGCTGGCCGCTTTGCGTGAGCAGGCCGGTCCGGCCGCCTTTGCGCGCGCCCGCGTGCGTGCGGAGGTTTGCTGGCTGCTGACGCTGGCGGAGCTGAAACTGCCCGGTTTTAGGCCGCTGTCCGCCAAAGAGAAAGCCCTGCTGGAAAAACTGCCCGCGCTGACGGATGCGGACTTACAGATTTTACACGATATAGAAAAAAGGGGCCGTAACGGCCGCCCCGCCACCAATCACGACGTTAAAGCCGTGGAATATTTTATTTCGGATAAACTGGCCGAAAACGGCTTTGCTTCGCGGGCGGCGTGGGTGCATTTTGCCCTGACCAGCGAAGACATAAACAGCTTGGCCTATGCGCAGATTTTGTCAGACGCGCTGGGACGGGTCATCGTGCCCGCGCTGGAAGATGTGCGCAAAGAGTTAAACGCCCGCGCCCGCAAATATGCGCGCGGGGTGATGCTGGCGCGCACGCACGGCCAGCCCGCGGTGCCGACCACCTTTGGCAAGGAACTCAAAGTATTTGAAAGCCGTCTGGTCCGCCAGCTGGAGCAGTTAAAAAAGCAGGAAATTTCCTGCAAAGCCGGCGGGGCGGTAGGCTCTTATAATGCGCATATGGCCGCTTTTGCGCAGGTGAACTGGCCGCGCGCGGCCCGCAGACTGGCGGGCAGACTGAGCAGGGGACGCAAAAACAAATTGTTTGTCAGTCCCGTTTCCACACAGGTGGACAACCGCGACAGTTATGCGGAACTGTTTGACGCCCTGCGCCGCACAAACGTGATTTTGCTGGGGCTTTGCCAGGATATGTGGCGGTATATTTCGGCGGGGCTGGTAAAGCAGAAAACCGTGGCGGGGGAGGTGGGTTCCTCCACCATGCCGCAAAAGGTAAACCCCATAGACTTTGAAAACGCCGAGGGCAATTTGGGCCTGGCCAATGCCCTGCTGACCTTTTTCAGCGAGAAACTGCCGCTTTCGCGCCTGCAGCGCGATCTGTCCGACTCCACGGTGCTTCGCAATATGGCCGTGGGGCTGGGGCATTGTCTGCTGGCCTATCAGTCCCTGCTGAAGGGGCTGCGCAAAACGGATTTTGACGCGCGCGCCGCCCGTGCGGAGCTGGAGGCCCACCCGGAAGTGCTGGCCGAAGCGTACCAGACCGTGTTGCGCGCGGCGGGCGTAGAAGGGGCGTATGAAAAACTCAAAGCCTTTACGCGCGGACGCGCCGTAACGGCGAAAGATTTGAAAACATTTATACACAGTTTAAACACGGACGAAAAAACCAAACAAAAACTGCTGGCCTTGGACGTGTGCTCTTATACGGGGCTTGCGCCGCGGCAGGCGGGAGGAAAAGTATGATAGATATTGTGTGCGGCGGTCAGGCCGGCGATGAAGGAAAAGGCAAGATTTCGGCATATTTGTCGTATAAAGGCGATTATGAATACTGCGTGCGCGTGGGCGGCCCCAATGCGGGGCATACCGTGGTGGCCGACGGCAAATCTTATACATTGAAAAATATTCCGTCGGGTTTTTTAAATCCGGCCACCAAACTGGTGCTGGGCGCGGGCGCGTACACCAAAACCGAATGGCTGCTCAAGGAAGTACAGCTGACGGGCACGGCCGACCGCCTGATTATTGACCCGTACGCCGTACTGATTACGGACGAAGAAACCGCCGCCGAAAAGGGCGCCAGTCATTTTATGCAGCACATCGGCAGCGTGGGCACCGGTCTGGGCCAGGCCGTCAAGGACCGCATTGAGCGGCGCAATGTCAAATTTGCCAAAGACGAACCGGCGTTAAAAGACTTTATCCAGGACGTGCCGGAACTGCTTAACGGCGCGCTGGACAAAGGGGAGCATATTTTGCTGGAAGGCACGCAGGGCATTAAACTGTCTTTGCTGCACGGGGAATATCCGTTTGTGACCTCGCGCGATACCACCGCGTCCACTTTCCTGGGCGAGGCGGGCCTCGGCCCCAAGAGCGTGCGGGACGTGTATGTGGTGTTTAAACCCTACATTACGCGCGTGGGCCCCGGGCCGCTGGAAAAGGAAATGACCGACGAAAAGGATTTGGAAGTTTACCACACCAAAGGCCATGAAATCGGCAGCGTCAGCAAACGCCTGCGCCGCGTGGGCGTGTTTGAAAAACGTTCCGCTGCGCGCGCGATTATGATTAACAACGCCACCAAAATCGCCATTACGCATATTGATATGTTTGAAGGCAACGACCATATCAAAAGCTATGAGGATTTTACGCCGCAGGCCAAGGAATTTTTGGAAAGCATGCGCGAACTTTCCCGCCAGGTGTATCCGCATCCGAAGCTGGCGCTGGTATCCACCGGCGCGGATATGGAAGATACGCTGGTTTTATAGTTATATTCTTGTTTCGTATGCGCGGGAGAAAAAGTTTTTTCTCCCGCGTTTTTAGTGAATGTTATAATAAAAATATGAAAAATATTATTTTTGATTTCGGCGGTGTGCTGGTGGACTGGAACCCGCGCCATTTGTACCGCAAGATTTTTTCTTCCAAAGAAGAAATGGAATATTTCCTGACGCAGATTTGTAACGGTGCGTGGAATGCCAAACAGGACGCGGGGCGGCCTTTTGCCCAAGCCGTGGCCGAACTGCAAAAGCAATACCCGCAATACGCCGCGCAGATAGCAGTTTATTTTGACCGTTGGGAGGAAATGCTGGGCGGCGAAATCCCGGGTATGGCGGACTTGGTGCGCACACTGAAGCGTAAAGGATATAAACTGTACGGCTTGTCTAATTGGTCTGCCGAGACGTTCCCGGTGGCGCGGGCAAAATACGCCGTTTTTGACGCGCTGGACGGTATGGTTGTATCGGGGGAAGAAAAATTAATTAAGCCCGATCCGGAAATTTATAAGTGTCTGCTCTCGCGTTTTCAGCTGCGCGCGCCGGACTGTCTGTTTATAGACGATTCCCCGGCCAATGTGGCCGCGGCGCGGCAGCTGGGTTTTGACGCCGTCCGTTTTGAAAATGCCTCCACACTGGAGAGGGAGTTAGAAAGACGAAATATGTTATAAAAGGGAAGGGGCCCATGGGGCCCCTTTTTTATGGTTTATAATTTGCTGACCAATACTTCCATCAGTTTGTGGCGGCGGAATTTTCGCACGGCCATGCGCAGCCCGCAGGCGGTAATGGCCTCGCTGGATCCCAACGGATGACCGGCCTGCTGCTCGGCCCATTTCTCGGCGGTGATATTGGGCGGCAAATCCGCCGGTGCGGGCAGGCCCAGCTCCTTAAATACATTAGCCATCAGGGCCGTGGCGCTGACGATTAAGGCGTCACCGAACGGGCGGATATAGGCTTGGAAGAAATCATATTCATCCTCAATTTCTCCCACCAGCTCTTCAAAAATATCTTCCAGCGTCAGAATGCCGGTGATTTTGTCATCATCGGTTACCAAACAGATGTGCTGGTGGTCTTTCATCATTTTTTCCAGTGCGGCGGAAATAATGGTGTCTTCGTCCAGGCGCAAAATCGGCCGCAGAATGGAACGCGTGGTGGGCGTGACGCCCTGTGCGGCGGTTTTGGTGGCGGAGAAAATGTCTTTAAAGTTCAGGTATCCGATAATGCTTTGAGGATCTTCCAACTTTTCATATACGGGAAAGCGGGTGTGCATGTCCAGGTGGGCCTTAATGAATGTGTCGGCGATGGTATCGCCCGCATAAAGCATATATACCTGGTCCAGCGGCACCTGTATTTCTTTGATTTTGCGCGTGCAGAAAGACGCACTGGCCAGCACGATTTTTTCTTCCGCTTTGCCAAACAGGCGGGAGGAGGAAGCGATGGACACCGCCGCGCGCAGGTCCGCCATGGCGGCTTTTTGCGCTTCTTTGGGGTCTATGTTTTTGCGCACGGTTTTTTTGGTCAGCATAGCCACAATGGCTTCCATAATGCGAACAATGGGGTATAGAAAACGGTACAGGTGGCGCATACAGGGGGAAAATTTCAGCGTAACCCATTCTTTATTTTTTAGCGCAAAGGTTTTGGGGGTCAGCTCGCCGAACACAATGGTAATGAAACTTAAAGGGAGTACCACCAAAATAACGGCCAGGGCATTGGCCAGGCGCAGCGGCAAATGAAAATTGGCCTGTAACCACGGGGCAAACCATTCGTCTGCGCCTGCGCCGCCCACGGCCGCCGCGCCCGCGCCCACCAGGGTAATACCTATTTGTATGGTGGCCAGACTGCCCTCCATATGGTCTTTCATATACAGCGCGCTTTCCGCGCCGTATTTCTTCTCCTGCGCCAAAATGGAAAGTTTCGTGCGCGAGACCGACGCCAGGGCCATTTCATACGCGGCCAACAGGGCGTTTAACACCAACATGACAAGAATAATGATTATACTCATGTAAGAGTAAGTGTAGCAAATAGACGGGTCCACTTTCAAAAAACGCATGTCCGAAAGTAAAAAAGCCGCCCCGTTTGGGGCGGCTTAAAACCGAGAAGTTATGCTTTTTCGGGCCGGAAAACCGGCGCGATGTAACGCAACATTTTTTGTGCCTGCGGCATACGCGCGTGCAATGTGCGGTACGCCTGGCGCACCGCGCCCAATACGGCGTGCGTGGGCAGTGTGCGCAGGCGGCGCGTAAACGGCAGGAAATACAGATCCATCTCCACCGAAGGTTTATGCGGCTGCGGGCAGAAATAGCGCAAGTTGAGGGCAAAAGCGCCTTTGCGCGTGTAAAACGCTATACGCCGGCGGGCTTTTTTATCTGCCGGCGTGGCTTTTTCCAGCTCCAGGAAACAGCCTTTGCAGGCGGGATATTTGGCCGCCAGGAGCTTTAGCATCTGGCTGCCCAGCCCTTTGCCGTGGTAGGGCTGCAATACGGCAATATATTCCAGCCACGCCATCCGGTTGCGGGTATCAAGCCAAACAAGCATATACCCTACATTGCGTGCGCGTGTGCCCGCTTTTTCCTTGGCCAGCCAGATGTGATAATCGGTGCGGCGGCAAAGGGTAAGGAATGTTTCTTTGGCCTTCAGTTCCACATACGGGAACTGCTTTTGCATATCTTCATATACGGCGCCAAAATCGGCTTTGTTCGCTTTGGATAAATACATAATACACCTCCTGTAGCAAGCGAAGTCTCTTTGGCGAAATTTTCAAGGAACGTTTTGTCGGGTAATAACGGCTGTAAACGAAAGGCCGAAGCAGTTAGCCTTCCTAACTCCATTCTAGCATACGCCTCATAAAAAAGCAACCCCCGCCGAGGCGGGGGGACGGTGTAACGGTCGGGCGGCCAAAGTTAATGCCAAAACGTAATGGCATGTGCGGCTTCTTTGCCGTCGGACTGGCGGATCAGGCGGTGATGCAGGATTTGTTCGTTTTCGGCATATGCGGCGGAAGTGATAACGTCTCCTGCGCGGCATTCGTTTTTAAAGTGAATCAGCAGTTTGTGCAGCCGCTTGCCTTCCGGCACGGCTTCCAGTGCCCAGGCGGCGTAATGGGTGTTGTTGACATGGCCGTTTAGGTCCAAATCCTCGCGCCGCACGTAAATGACGGCCTCCCCCGTTTGCGGGGCGTTCGGGGGCAAAGCGCGTTTGAAATTTTCTTCCTGTGTGATAAACTGAGGTTCGGCGGGATTTAAGGCCAGCAGTTCGGCGGGGCTTTTGGTCAGGCGTCGCTTGGTAACGTCTATTAACGCCCACCAGCTGGCCCCGCGCGCCAGCGGCTTACCGTCTTGGTCCGTAAATTCAAACTCTCTGCGGCTTAACAGCTTGTCGGAGAATGCGTGCCAGGTGCGCGCGGAAACGGTTTGTTTGGGGGCGGGTTCGCCCAGCATTTCCAGCTGCATATGCGTCAGCACCCAGGCCAGGTTCTTCTCCTGCAGCTGTTCCCAGCCGAAAGCAAAGGAGGCCGCGTCCAGCGCGGCTGCTTCCTGGAAATAGCGCAGCAGGGTAACAGGGCCGATGTGCGCATGTGTGTCCAACTCATCATAACGAATGTCAAAAGGTTTTGTCAGCATAAGAGACCCCTATTTGCTACTATAGCAAATAACGGAGTAATATGCGCCGCCGTTCCCGTCCGGCTTGACAGGGCGGCGCGGGGATTATATACTATATATGAACATCTGTTCATATGTTTATGTTTTTTGCGTTTCCGCTTCTTTATCCACAAAACGCGGAACGCGCGGGGGAATATGAAAGAAAAATTTACCGTTTCCGGCATGAGCTGCGCCGCCTGTTCGGCGCGCGTGGAAAAGGCCGTGTCCGCCTTGCGCGGGGTGCGCGCGGCGGAAGTGAATTTGCTGCAAAACACCCTGACGGCGGATTTTGACGAAAGCGTTTTGTCCGTGCAGGACATCGTGGCCGCCGTGGAAAATGCCGGCTACGGCGCGGCCCCTGTGCAGAAAAACAAAACAGCGGCCAGCGCGGTGCCGCAGACCGACCCTGCTGTGCAGGCGGAGCGGCATTTGCGTCTGCGTTTTTGGAGTTCGCTGGCTTTCCTGCTGCCGCTTTTTTATATTTCCATGGGGCATATGCTCGGCGCGCCGCTGCCGCAGGCCCTGACGCAAAATCCGGGCATTTTTGCGCTGACCCAGTTTTTATTTTTAATTCCCGTTTTGTTTATCAACCGTGAAATTTTTGCCAACGGGCTGAAAACGCTGTTTCACGGCGCGCCGAATATGAACAGCCTTATCGCCGTTGGTTCCGGCGCGGCGTTTCTGTCGGGGCTATTTGTGCTGTACCGCATTTTGTTTTTGATGGGGGGCGGAAGCCTGACGGAAGCGGCCGAAGCGCTGCACGGGCTGTATTTTGAATCGGCGGCCATGATTTTGACGCTGATAACCCTGGGCAAATACCTGGAATCGCGTGCCAAACGCAAAACTTCCGGCGCGATAGAGCAGCTGCTTAAACTGGCCCCCAAAAAGGCCCTGCGTGTGGAAAACGGCGCGGAAACGGAAATTGCCGCAGAAGATATAAAAGAAGGGGATATTTTGGCGGTAAAAGCCGGCATGTCCGTGCCGGCCGATGGCGTGATTGTCAGCGGGCGCGGCGCGCTGGACGAATCCGCCCTGACGGGGGAAAGCCTGCCTGCGGACAAGGCCGAAGGGGCGGAGGTGCGCGCGGGAACGGTCAATCAGGCCGGATATTTTCACTTTAAAGTCACGCGGACGGGCGGGCAGACATTGCTGTCACAAATCATCTCTTTGGTGGAGGAAGCCTCGGCTTCCAAAGCGCCCATCGGGCGGCTGGCCGACAAAGTAAGCGGTGTTTTTGTGCCGGTGGTGATAGCTTTGGCTTTGCTGACGGCGGCGGTATGGCTGCTGTGCGGGTACGGCTGGAGTTTTGCGCTCGGCTCCGCGGTGGCGGTGTTAGTTATTTCCTGCCCGTGCGCGCTGGGGCTGGCCACGCCGACGGCAGTCATGGTCGGTACGGGCACGGGGGCACGCAACGGCATTTTATTCAAATCGGCCGAAACGCTGGAAACGGCCCGCCTGGTTAATACCGTGGTGCTGGATAAAACCGGTACCGTGACGGAAGGCAAACCCGAAGTAACGGACGTTTTGCTCGCTGACGGCACAGACGGGAAAGAATTTTGGGGCCTAGCGGTGTCGGCGGAAAGCCCGTCCGAACATCCGCTTTCGCGCGCCGTGCTGCGCGCGCCGCAGGCGCGGGAAGCAAAAGTGTCCGCGGCGGAAAATTTTGAAACGCTGGCCGGCGCCGGCATACGCGCCCGCATAAACGGCGCGCAGATTACGGCGGGAAATTTGCCGCTGATGCAGAAACACGGCATAGAAGTTCCCTCGTCGTTTATACAGCGTGCGGCGGAATGGGCACGGCAGGGCAAAACCGTGTTATATTTTGCCAAAGAAAAACAGTTTACCGGCATGCTGGGGTTGGCGGACCGGATAAAACCTTCTTCGCGGGCGGCGGTTGCGGAAATGCAAAACATGGGGCTGGACGTGGTGCTACTGACAGGGGACAATGAACGCACCGCGCAGGCCGTGGGGCAGGCGCTGGGGCTGACGCATATTGTTGCAGGAGTCCTGCCGCAGGATAAAGAGGCCGAAATCCGCCGTTTGCAGGCGCAGGGGAAAAAGGTCATGATGGTGGGAGACGGCATTAACGACGCCCCCGCCCTGGCGCGTGCGGACGTGGGCGCGGCCGTCGGCGCGGGGACGGACGCCGCACTGGAAACGGCCGATGTGGTGCTGGTAAAAAATGATTTGTCCGGCGTGCCCGCCGCGTTGCGTCTTTCGCGCGCGGTAATCACCAATATTAAAGAGAATTTGTTTTGGGCGTTTTTCTATAATGTATGCGGCATTCCGCTGGCGGCGGGCGTGTTTTATCACTGGCTGGGCTGGCGGTTAAACCCGATGTTTGCCGCGGCGGCCATGAGTTTGAGTTCCGTTTTTGTAGTCAGCAACGCCCTGCGCCTGCGGCGGTTTAAGCCGTTTAAAAACAGCCCGCCCTGCGGCGGAAGCTGCGCTGTGGCGGACAAGGAAATTTCGGAGGAAAAGAAAATGAAAATCATAGAAATTGAAGGCATGATGTGCGCACATTGCGCGGGCCGCGTGGAAGCGGCGTTAAACGCTTTGCCGGGTGTAACGGCAAAAGTGGATCTGGGCAAAAAATGCGCCGAAGTAAGCGGTCCGGCGTCCGATGAGGCATTAAAAGAAGCCGTGGAAAAAGCGGGGTATAAAGCAACGGGGATACACGACAAATAAAATTAGGATACTGTTTATGCAAAAGGCGCGCTGTAAAGCGCGCCTTTTTGCCGGTCATTTTTATTCGTTTAAAAAACTTTTTCCCGTCAGCAGTTTGGGCAACCCCAGGTATTCCGCCGCCGTTTGTCCCAGGTCGGCATAGCTTTCGCGTCCGCCCACAAAGCCGGCTTTGACGTTTTTACCGAACATCAGTACGGGCACATGTTCACGCGTGTGGTCAGTGCCTTTGTAAGTGGGGTCGCAGCCGTGGTCGGCCGTGATGAATACGATGTCTTTTTCTCTGAGCAGCGGTACCAGTTCCGGCAGGCGGGAATCAAAATATTCCAGCCCTTTGGCGTAACCTTCCACATCGCGGCGGTGGCCCCAGGTCATATCAAAGTCCACAAAGTTGGTAAACACGATGGTGTTGTCGGGCGCGTTTTTCACTTCCTGCAGCGTCACGTCCCACAGTTCCTGCAGGCCCGAGGCTTTGACCGCGCGCGTAATGCCGCAGTGCGCGTAAATATCGGCAATTTTGCCTACGGAAATGACGTTTCCGCCCGCGTTTTTCATGACGTCCAGCAATGTTTCGTGCGGCGGGGTAACGGAATAATCGTGGCGGTTTTTGGTGCGTTTAAACTCGCCTTTTTTCTCCCCTTCAAAAGGCCGCGCAATCACGCGCGCCATATTATAAGGCTTTAAATGTTTAAACGCAATTTCGCACACTTTATACAGCCGCTCCAGCCCGAAATGTTTTTCATGCGCGGCGATTTGGAACACGCTGTCGGCGGAAGTGTAACAAATGGGCTTGCCGGTTTTAATATGTTCTTCGCCCAGTTCTTCTATAATAACCGTGCCGGAAGCGGCCTTGTTGCCCAGAATGCCGGGCAGGCCCGCTTCGGAACAGATTTTTTCTATCAGTTCCGGCGGAAAGGACGGATAGGCCGGCTTAAAATATCCCCATTCAAACGTTACGGGCACGCCGGCCATTTCCCAGTGGCCGGAGGACGTGTCCTTGCCGTGGCTGACTTCCTTCATAAAACCGTATTTGGCGGGCAAATTTACCGCGGCGGGGGGCTGGTCCCCCGCGGGTACGGTCTTGCCCGTGGAGGCCTGCGCGGCTTTCAGCAGCCCCAGCGAGGCCAGATTGGGCAGTTTTATCCCGCCGCGTGCGGCGGCAATATGCCCCAGGGTGTCGGCGCCTTCATCGCCGAATTTGGCGGCGTCTTCGGCCCCGCCGATGCCGAAAGAATCCATCATTAAAATGATTACGCGTCCTTTTTGCTGCATATACGCTCCTTGCCGCCGTGTATGCGGCGGCCGTTTGTTTTACTCTAGCAAATTTTTAACCTGAAAATCCCGTACGCGCGCGACAAAAAATCAGTATAATGAAATATGTGTATTTTTATGCCGGAGGAAATATGAAGAAATTTTTGGTTTTGATGTTGGCGCTGGTATTTACTTCCCCCGCGGGATGGGCCGGATCAAACAGTCATCCGGTTTATAATGCGTCGGAGCGGGTGTACAACGACGTAATTTACGGCGACCATGAAGAAAGTGACGTGGAAGAAGAAGTGGACAGTTTTGCCAATTCCGTTACGGTAAATGACGGCATTTTTAACAATGATATTATCGGCGGCAAGAGCGAGCATGGGGACGCCTATCAAAATGAATTGCATATAAACGGCGGTACTTTTAACAGCGCGTCCGATTTAAAGGCCGGTTATTCCCACAGCGGTGACGCCACGGAAAATCTGGTGCGTTTGAACGGAGTGACTCTGCAGGGCAGTGTTACGGCGGGGGAGGGAGCCGTCAATGCCACGGACAACGAACTTATTATATCCAACAGTACCGTTAATTATAATACTTCTGCTGCCAATCAGGTGATTGCGGGCAAAGGGTATTCCGGCGAAGTAACCAATAACAATTTGACCATTACCTCCAATTCCGTGGTAGATACCACGGCCGCCGCCGGTTACAGCGACGGCGGAGCGGCTGTGTCCTATAACACCGTGACGGTTTCCGGCGGCAGCCGGTTGGGAAATACCAGCGGCAGCAGCGCCGTATATGGCGGTTATGCCGCGGAAGGGGATTCTTTCCATAACCAGATTACGCTGGAAGATGCTGGTACGGTAGCATCTGATTTATACGGCGGCTACAGCGATACCGGCGCGGCGGAATATAACCTGGTGCTGGTGGAGCAGTCCGGTGATATTTCCGGTGCGGTGTACGGCGGCTATACGGCCAGCGGCACGCAGGCTTATGAAAATGAAGTGCGTTTAAACGGAGGCCAGGCGTCCGGCATAGTGGCCGGCGGCTGGGCCGAGGGAGAAGGAAATGCTGTTGATAACAGCGTGACGGTCGGGGCCGATGCCGTATTGGGTTCCGCCGCTTCCGTGTACGGCGGTTATGCCGCACAGGGAGAGGTGTCCGGCAATACGGTAACCATGGCTTCCGCTTCCGCCGGTGAAGAAGCCTACGGCGGCTATGCCGCGGCGGGCACAGCCAGCAACAACAGCCTTTCCGTATCCGGTGCGACGTCGGGAGGACACACACTGGCCGGCGGTTACGCCGAAGCAGGCACGGCTTCCAATAATACTTTGACCATCAGCAATTCTACCCTGACGGACGGGAATTTATTTTACGGCGCTTACGGCGCGACGGGGGTGTCCGGCAACCGCTTAAATGTGTCCGCCTCCACCTTAACGGGAGATTTATACGGTGGCTGGGCCCATAGCGGCGCCGCCTCCGGAAACAGTGTTTCCGTATCCGGCGGAACGGTCAGTGGCAAAGTGTACGGCGGTTATACCAATGAAGGCGAAGCTTCCGGCAATACCGTGGAATTAAACAATGTAACCGTCCACGGCGACGTGTACGGCGGTTATGCCGCCTCGGCCCCTGCTTCGGAAGAAGATCCGAATACTCCGGCAGATACCGTTACCAACAACAACACGGTCATCCTTTCCGGAAATACCGTAGTCAACGGCAATTTTTACGGCGGCAACGGCACGGTGGCCACTGGAAACAGCCTGTTGCTGCGCAACTATACGGGCAAGATCAATGCCATTAATGCGTTTGACAATGTGACGATTTACGGTTTAAACAGTGATGTGACGTTTGATGCGGAGGTGGCCGGCGGCGTGAATGTGGAACTGTACGGCAAACCGTCCGAACTTTCCCAGACGCTGGCCCGCACCCAGGCCAATACCGTGCTGACGCTGAACCGCAATGTGCTGGGGGCCTATGCCTACACCATAGAAGGAGTGCAAAACGGCGGCTATACGGACTGGAATGTGCAGGGCCGCTATGACAATGAGCTGGCCAAGCCTTATGCGCAGGCCCAGCTGGCGGGGCTGACACTGGCCACACAGGGAGATGATATGCTGGCCGATGCTTTTGACGAAGCTGTTAAACTCAAAACCGACAATGACAGCTTCGGCGGTGTACAGTATTATGACAATTCTTATGATACCGGCAGCGGCTTTGATATGCAGAGCCTGGTGGCGCAGTTTGGCCATTGGTATAAACCCGGTGAGGCCGTGTGGGGCTGGTTTGCCCAATACGCCCATGGGCATTATTCCACCGATCCCAAAGACGCTACAGGCGATATAGATACGTTTGGCGTGGGTGCTTTTGGTCTGTTGCCTTACAGTGACGAGGGGCATCTGGAAGCTGTGCTGCGTGCGGGATACCAGACGGGAGATTTTAACTCCGATGAATTGTCTTCCAATCTGGATAAAGACGGGTTCTACGGCGGTTTGTCGGCCGGCATCGTGCAAAATGTTTCCTTGCTGCAGTTTTACGGCAAAGTGAACTGGCTGTATCTGGCGGGGGACAATGTGCATGACAATTTGGACCAGCATATTGATTTTGACGCCGTACAGAGCCTGACCGGCAAAGTGGGCGCGAAGTTAAACTTCGGCACGCTGGCCAACAAATATAAACCCTATATCGGGGTAGCCGGCATTTATGAACTGGACGGAGACAGCAACGTCAGCGTAGACGGGCATAAAGTGTCCGACGCGGAACTGCAAGGGCTGACCGGCCAGGCCGAAATCGGCGTAACGTATGAAAATTATAACGCCATGCTGCCCATGAAGTCCAGCCTGTCCGTATTCGGGCTGACGGGGCAGACGGAAGGCTGGGGCGCCAACGTGCGTCTGGCATTTTCGTTCTGACGGGGAATTTTAACGAATAAAAACCCCGGCCCTGCGTCGGGGTTTTTTGGTATGTAACGAGTAAAATAAAGGAGCAAAAACGCCCTTTCCGTACGCGCGCGTTTCTTGCTAAACTATATACAAAGTTGCAAAGGGGGAAACCGTGAACAAAGCTTACGAAACCATGAGAGGTTTTTGGCTGGACGTGAAAAATTTGCAGCACAAAAAAGAAGTGCCGCTTTTGGGCGAGCGTCAGATTTGCGTGGCCGGTGTGGAAATTGCCGCGCGGGACACGCAGGGCGGCATTAAGAATTTTATGATAGCCGCTTCATCTTTAGGCAATGCCAGCGTGTATTTTGAAAACAACAGCGCCAGCGGTTTGGGCGGATTTACCGGCGGAGCGGCCAGCGGCCCCGTGCGGGAGAAAGCCCTGCGCATGATGCAAAGCGCCGCGGCGGCGGCTGCCCATTTGCAGCCTGTGAATTCTTTACCGCCGCAGCAGAACGTGGAAAACGTAACGCTTTTTACAGTGTCGGGCGAGGGGCAGATTTTGGCCAGGGAATTGAAGGAAAGCGAGGTCCGCAATCCGGAAAATGATTTGTACGCGTTTTTTGCTTACAGCCAGCAGCTGCTGGGGGCTTTCCGCACCGAGCACGAACGGGAAACCGCCGTCGCGGAAAAAGCTCCCTCCGCTTCCGGTTCGGCCATGCCGGCCCCGCCTGCGCCGGACACAAAACCGACAGAAAACTAAACTATGTATAAAATAACCGGCTTTAAAAGGGCGTTTGTATTAATTGTAGCCGCCGCCGTGCTGGTGGCGGCGGGCTCGGTGCTGTATTGGCGGCAGGTAACGGACCGGCTTTCACAGGACGCACGGGGAATTATTGTCAGCGCCAGCCGTGAGCTGGCCGATAACTTCAGCCGTTTGCTGGGGGCCGAGTTTCAGCTGCTTTCCGCCGTGGGGGTGCCTTTGCAGGAGCAGGCCCTGCTGGACAACCAGGAAGCCTTGGTTAAGTATTTGGAGCAGCAGAACAAAAACAATGCTTTTACGCTGACCGGCTACCAGGGGCCCGACGGCAGGGCCGTGTTTTCCAACGGCGGCGTTTTGCCCGATTTTATTTCTCCCGAAAATGCGGAATACGCCTACAAACACGGTCATTATATTTCCAGCCGGCGTAAAGGACCCTTTACAGGCAAAGATATTTTGGTGTTTGCCGTGCCCCTGCCGCAGCGAGACGGGGAACGCGGCGGGCTGGTGTTTGCCACGCAGACCATTGAATTTTATGCCACCACGCTCTCTGCCAACGCCACGCACGGCCAGGGGCTGACGTTTATTATCAACCGCGCGGGGGACATTATTATTGCCTATCCGAGAGCCGCCTATAACAATGTGTTTGAAGCGGGGGAACATTCGGTGTTTGACCGCGGCAAATCTTCGCTGCGCATGCAGCAGGAAATTACCCGCGGGGAAAGCGGCTGGACGGGGTATACCCTGCACGGGGACCACCGTTTTGCCTCTTATTATCCGCTGCGCTATAATGACTGGTACGCCATGTCCGTGCTGCCCACCAAATCCGTGGCCGAGCAGGCCCAGCGGCTGGTGCTGATGTCTTTGGTGCTGTGTCTGTCCATTATTGTGGTGCTGGGGGTGCTGTTGGTGTTTATTCTGCGTATGCAGAGCCAGAGCAGCCGCGCGCTGTTTCGCATGGGTTTTGTGGACCCTTTGACGGAAACGGACAACTTAAACGCTTTTCGTTTCAAATTCCCGCGCGCTTCCGCCGCTTTTAAAGAAAAAGGCGTACCCTATGCCCTGGTGGTGGTCAATGTAAACCGCTTTAAAGCCGTCAATGATATTTACGGCTTTGAACAAGGCGACCAGGTGCTTAAACAGGTGGCGGCGGCGCTGCGCGGGGCCCTGCAGGAAGGAGAGCTGTTCTGCCGCTCGTCGGCGGACGTGTTTCTGTTGCTGTTGCAATGCCCCGACCGCACGGAGCTGGGGCGGCGTGTGGACGCGCTGGCCGAACGCGCGGGGCGATATTGCCTCAGCGGCGGGGAATGTCTGCCCTTGTCTTTAACCTGCGGCATTTATTTGGTGGACGAGGACGTGCCGTTTTACATTATGATGGACCGCGCCAATCTGGCCTGGGCTTCGGCCAAACAGCATGCGGGGCAGGTTTGCGCATTTTATGATGAACAGTCCCGCCGCCAAATCGTTACCGAAAAGCGCATTGAAAGCAGTATGGACCAGGCTTTGCGCGACGGGGAATTTAAAATTTATCTGCAGCCCAAATGTGATTTTAAAACGGGCCTGACCCGCAGCGCCGAAGCGCTGGTGCGCTGGCAGCACCCCGTGCAGGGGCTCATTCCACCGGACCAGTTTATCCCTATTTTTGAGAAAAACGGCTTCGTGCTGAAACTGGATAAATTTATGCTGGAGGAAACCCTGCGCCTGCTCAAAACATGGAAGGAACAGGGCAAACCCGTGGTGCCCGTCGGCGTGAATTTCTCCCGCCTGCATTTGGAGGACCCGCATTTTATTGACGTGCTGGCCCGTACGGCCGATGAATACGGGGTGGAACACCATTTGCTGGAAGTGGAGCTGACCGAAAGCGTGGTGTTTGGCAATGTGGACCTGATGAAAAAGGTGATTGACGGTCTGCACGCCAAAGGCTTTTCCGTGGCGATGGACGATTTCGGCTCGGGTTATTCCTCGCTCAATGTGCTGAAAAATCTGGATTTTGACTGCGTAAAACTGGACAAAGAATTTTTGGTGCGCGGCGAGGGTAACCCCCGCATGCGCCAGATTATTTCCGGTCTGGTGCGCATGATTAAAAGCCTGGGCAGCGGCGTGGTGGCCGAAGGCGTGGAAACGGCGGAACAGGCCGAGTTTTTAAGCGGCATCGGCTGTGATTTGGCGCAGGGATATTTGTTCTCCCGCCCGCTTCCGCCGCAGGAATTTGAAAAACGCCTGTTGGAAGAAAGAGATAAAAAATAGAAATTACCTCAAAATAAAAGGCCGCGCAAAGCGGCCTTTTTGTTGTGTACCAAGAAAGCTAAATTTCTTCCCAGCCTTCCACGGCGGAGCTTTGGTTGTAGGAGGACACGTTGGCCTCAAAGAAATTTCCTTTGACGCTGCCGTCTCCGTTGGTGTCGGCTATTTTTTCCAAATGCGGATACGGCGTTTTGTCAAAGCCCGCATAAATGGGGTTTAAGCCGATTTCGCGCAGCCGCTGGTTGGTGATAAACTTGGTGTACTGTTCGGTGGTGTCTTTGTTGATGCCCACCACGCCTTCGCCGATAATGTGGTTGCTCCAGGCCATTTCCTGTTCGGCGGCGGTTTCAAACATTTTATATACTTCGTCTTTGTCAAAAAAATCGGGGTTTTCGTTCCAGATCTCTTTAATCATGCGCGAGAAAATCACGCAGTGCACCAGTTCGTCGCGGTTGATGTATTTAATTTCATCGGCGGTGCCGATCATCAGGCTGCGCGAAGCAAGGTTGTAAAAGAAATTAAATCCGTTGTAAAAATAAATGCCTTCCAGCAGGAAGTTGGCTATCAGCACGCGCGCAAAATTCTTTTCGGTTTTGTCATCCAAAAATTTTTGGTAAATGTTGGCGATGTATTGGTTGCGCTCCAGCAGGACGGGGTCTTCGCGCCATTTGTCGTAGATTTCGTTGCGCTTTTCCGTGGGGATAATGCTCTCAATAATGTAGGCATAGCTCTGCGAATGTACGGCCTCCTGATAGGTTTGCAGGGCCAAAATCAGGTTGATTTCCGGCGCGGTGATGTAATCGCTGATATGAGGCAGGTTGTTGGTCTGTATGCTGTCCAAAAACACCAGGAAAGACAAAATGCCGTCATAGGCTTTGCGTTCGGCGTCCGTCAGTTCGCCGTAGGCGCGCTTGTCGTCAAACAGGGACACTTTTTCCGGAATCCAAAAGTTTTCCATCATCACGCGGTAGAGCTTGTTGGCCCAGGTGTATTTGACATTGTTTAGGTTGAACAGGTTGGTCACGTTGCCGCCCACCACCTGCCGGTGCTGCAGGGAGTCGTCCCCGAAAATATTAAACAGTCGTTTTTCTTTCATAATTTATCCCGCGCAGCTGACGCATTCTTCCTTTGTGGCGGAGCTGCCGTCCTTTTGTATGGTGCGCGTGTAGTACAGGGTTTTGATGTCCTTCTGCCACGCGGAAACAATGGTATCGTAAATGTCTTTGGCGCGTATGTCCAAATTTAAGTTGTACACTAGCTCTATGGATACGCCCGTGTCTATCCATTTGCTCACCCGCGCCAGCACGTCTATGACTTTGGTCTGCGGGATATTACGGTTTTCCTGGTAGGTCCAAAATTTTTCTTTGATAAACGGCGGGCAGTTGGGCACGCTGCCTTTGCCGTGCGTTTCCACAAAGAATTTGCTGTACACCGGCAGCACAGAGGCCGTACAGCCCTGCAGCAGCGAGGAGCTGGTGTTGGGCGCCACGGCGGTAATCTGGCTGTTGCGTATGCCGTGTTTTTGCAGGAGGTCAAAAATTTCCGCCCACTCCTGCTTTAATGCGGCGTTCTGCTCAAACCAGGCGCGGTCATGGCCCAGGATAATGCCTTTGCTCCAGTCGGAGCCTTCATAGGCTTCAAACGTACCCTTTTCGGCGGCCAAATCTATGGACGCGCGCGTGCAATAGGCGGCAAACTTTTCAAACAGCCCGTCCACCGCGTCGGCCGATTTCATATAGGTAATGTCGCGCTTGGCCAGCCAGTCCGCCAGCCCCATGGCGCCTACGCCGATGGTGCGGTAACGGCGGTTGTGCAGGGCCCCTTCCAGCACGGGCACGTCCGTCTGGTCAATGGCATTGTCCAAAAAACGTACGGAGGCGCGGCAGGCGCGGCGCAGTTCTTCGTCGCTGTCCATATTGGCCAAATTGACGGAAATCAAATTGCATACATGGATCAGCCCGTCCTGCGCCTCGGACACGATTTTACCGTTTTCCATCCGTTTGGGCAGCAGGTGCGTGGGGCGTACGTTACTGTGCGACTCCGTGCACAGGTTCGTACCCACAATCAGCCCGTCGTGCTTGTTGGGATTGTAGCGGTTTAGCGTGTCCTTAAAGGCCAGATACGGCATGCCGGTTTCTATCTGGCTTCTCATGATTTTTTTCATGAGTTCTTTGGCGGGGACGAATTTAAAAAGTTCCAGCTTGCCGGCCTTGGCGTCGGCGTAGATTTGGCGGTACAGGGTGTCAAATTCTTCGCCCCACAAATTGCCGGCTTCTTTGCCGTAGACGCGGCGCACTTCGCTGGGGTCAAACAGCAGCCAGTCCTCTCCGGCCAGCATTCGTTTCATAAAAATATCGGGGATGACCACCTGCGGGAACACGTCATAGGCTTTCATGCGCTGGTCGCCGTTTTCGGTACGCAGTTCCAGAAAATCTTCTATGTCCAGGTGCCAGATGTCCAAAGACACGGTGACCGCGCCTTTGCGTTTGCCCTGCTGGTTGACGGCCACGGCGGTGTCGTTGATAATGCGTATCCACGGGATGACGCCGCCGGAGGCGTTTTTGACCCCCTGAATGCGCGCGCCTTTGCAGCGCACGCGGGAGAGATTGCACCCCACGCCGCCGCCGAATTTGGATATGGCGGAAATTTGGTCAATGACGTAAAAAATGCTGTCGCGGCTGTCGTCCATGACGGTAATAAAGCAGGAGCTCAAATTGCCGTGCGGGCGGCGCAGATTCATCAAAAGCGGCGTACCCAGGGAAATTTTGCGCCGGGCCAGCAGTTCGTAGGTGTCTTTGGCCCAGGCCATGCGTTTGTCTTTCGGCGCGTCCTGGTGAATCAGCAGCGCAATGGTTAAAAATACGTCCTGCGGCAGCTCGGCCAGGCGGTCATGGTATTCGCAGAGGTAGCGTTTGGCAAGCAGGTTGGCGCCGGCATAGTCATAATCCATGTCCCAGGCCGGATTTTGCCACGCGGCCGCCTGCGCAATTTCTTCGGCGGAATATTTGCGCACAATGGCGTTTGTATATACCCCGTGTGCCACATTGTCGGCCAGCGTCTGCGGGTAGTTATACAGCGGCTCGCGGCCGCTCTGGCGGTAAATTTCCAGCATTTTCAGCCGTCCGGCGGCGTATTTCCAGTCCGGCGTTTGGGCCGAGGTCAGGCTGACGGAAAGGGAAATGAGGTGTTTTAAGGCCTCTTCCGGCGTGGTGTCCGCCTTTAAAAGCGGCAGTATTTTTTCACGCAGCTGGGCGGGATTGGCGTCCAGCCCCGCGGTGGCTTTTTCAATAAAATCTTCCAGCACCGAGCCGGTAACGGGCCGCGCGGAAGAAACGGAAACAGTGGAAGCAGTAGTCATATGGAGTCCAATAAATAAGAAAAATTCTTAAGTGGTTCTTTTATTATACTTATTAAGCGGGAAAAACGGCAAACGGTTTTAATGGCGGATAAGAGGCAGCAGCCGCTCCGCCAGGCGGTCGGAGAGAGGCTCTGCGGGGGGAACTTCCTGGCCGTTTTGGATAAGCCCTCTGCCGGAGCAAAAGCTGGCAAAGGTGCGTTTTTTGCCGGCAAAGCGGTCCAGCAGGGTAATCATTCCGTCCACTTCGTCGCAGGATATGGGTTGGTAGCCGTTAAACATCAGTCCTTCTCCGGGCGTTTGGCTGGCATAAGTGCAAGGGCGGTCTGTAAGGTATTCATCGCCCAGTCCGAAAGCGTGCCCCAGTTCATGCGCGATAATGGCAAAAAAGGCATGGCCGTCAAATTCAAACAAACGGTTTAAACGCCATAAACGTGTTTGAAAAGCCGTATCATAACCGCCCTGCGCGGCGCGGCGGAACACGGCCTCGGCGTCGGCGGCCAGGGCTTTGTCTTCCTGCGTGTTTGCCATGGGAAAATAGTCCTGCGCGGCGGGGGAACGCACCGGATTGGCATAACCGTTCAGCAGACACATAAAAGGGCTTGTGTCTTTGTATTCAAATATAAAAAAAGAGTTTACCTGTCCCCGCAGGTGCGTGCAATAAGCCGAAGAAACAATGACCGTCAGGTCCGCTTTTTCTCCGGCGGGGTCAAAATCGGGGTGCACTTTAGGCATAAGGGGGTGGCGGGTTAAGTCGCATGCCGACAGACGGGTGAGAGTAAGGGGTTTGTCCAAAATCCGTAAAATATCCGCCATTTCTTCAGTGCGTCCGGCGGCGCGTATGCGCAGAGCGATGCCGTGCGTCCATTCCCGCAGGGCGGCCTGCAGCATAAGGGAAATGTGCCCGGTGTTTAAAAATTCATCTTCTCCGTCGGGCATGGCAATGCAATAGGTGATTTCGTTTTTGTGCAGCAATGTATCAGCCAAAAAACGGCTCCGGGGCAGGGAGTCTGTTTCTTCCGTGTGGCTGTACGGCGCCGCCCGAAGCGGCGTCAGGCCGCCCGCCGCCAGCAGCAGTAATAAAAGCAAACGTTTCATATGTATATACTATAACGGAGTTTTCCGGTGCGGGGCAAGGGCCTTTGGGCCCGTGTGGTTTCTGGGCCTAAAAAAGCCCCGCCTGAAGCGGGGCTTGGCAGCGTGTGTTAAAAACGGATTTGTTCTATTTCTTCCGAGGTTTTGTCCAGCGGCAGGACTTGGTATCCTACCTTGGAAAAATCTATGCTGCCCAGGTCCACTTTGCGTATGCGGCTGTTGTACATGGTGCGGTAGTACAAAGCGGGGTGGGTCATATCCGTAACAGTGGTCCACTGGGTGGCGCTTGGCATATCGGGGATTTGGCTCTTGTCGGCAAATTCCACCCCGATGGGAATGTCAAAGTTATTTAAAATGTGAAATGCCTGCAACACCCCCGCCTGTGCGTCTTTGGGCACGGGCGCCGTGCGGTTGTAGAAAAATGCCCGTACAAAACGCGAAGGCGGCGTAATGTCCCCGGGCAGACCCCACATGCCCGAGCCTGCGCCAAAGGCTTTTAGAGCTGTGCCGCCCAAGTTCTGCGGGTGCACTTCGCCTGTTTGCATATGCACATAATTGTTTAAATTCGTGGTCTGCCACGGGAAAGCCGGGGAGTTGGTCAGCACGCCGGCGGTATTTTCGTAAATGTGGCGTACGCCGCCGTTTTCAATTTCCAGTACGACGCTGCGGCCCGTGGCGTCTGCAATGCGCCAATGGCCCGTGGGGGCGGAAGTCTGCCCTTTTTCCGGCGGATAGATGGGCACGATTTCCACTTTTTTCAGTCCTTTTAACGCTTCTTCCACCGTGGCAAAATTGGTCAGCAGCCAGCCCACCAGCTCCATATCCCCTACGGATTTGGAGGCCTTTTTGGGGTTATACGCCCCCAGGCTGCCGTAACCGACGAAATAAAATACGCCCGCGGCCAGGCCTTTTTCATTGACGCCTTCGCCGATAAACTCGTCTTTGACCACGCTGATGCCCGCCGCGCCGTATTTATTGGTCCAGCTCAGGCCGTTTTGGCCGCCCAGCGTCAGCGAGGTGTGCTTTTGTCCGCGCGGCAGGATAATCAGCTTGCTGCCCAGCGGATAGCCCGCCCATTCAATCGTGCGCGCCTGCAGCTGCGTGCCGTCCTGCGCCGCAAAAGCAATGCCCGTGCAGGCCTGCGCGTAAGGGCTTTGGCCCAACAGCAGGGCCGCCGCCAACAACATAAGTCCGGTTTTTTTCATAATCCCTCCGTTGTCTTTATTATAAAAAAGAGAAAGCGCGCTGTCTGCCGGAAAATGGATTAGGAAGAAAAGAAAAAACCCGAAAGAATATCTTTCGGGTTCAGGGAGGCGGCCGGTTTGGTGCCGGCCGCTGGTTTCGTCGGGAAGAACGGTTCAGCGGATAAAGTTGGTCATAATTTGTTCTTCACGCTGCGGGTACTGCGGGCCGTCTTTGTGAATTTTTTTGAGCAGCCAGGCCATATTGCGCCCCAGGGTGCGCATGGTTTGCATGCCTTCGGCGTCCTGCACCGCTTCGCCCTGCGCCCTGCCGTGCACGCTGTTCCAGTATTGGGAGGACACGACGGGCATGTTCAAAATGGTGAAGTATTTGTTCAGGCGGTCAAAACTGGCGCTGCCCCCGCCGCGCCGGCACACGGCCACGGCGGCGGCAGGTTTATACGCCAGGTCCGCCCCGCGTGAGAAGAACAGCCGGTCCAGTAGAGCGCACAAGGCACCGTTGGGGCCGGCGAAATATACAGGGGAGCCGATAATAATGCCGTCGCATTCGGCCGCCGCCTGGCACAGCGTATTATATACGTCGTCTGCAAACACGCATTTGCCCGTTTCCCGGCATTTGCCGCAGGCAATACAGCCGGCCAGCGGCTTGACGCCGATGTGTACGATTTGAGTTTCCACGCCTTCTTCATGTAATGTTTTGGCCGCTTCAGACAAAGCCAAAAAGGTGTTGCCCTCTTTGTGCGGGCTCCCGTTGATTAACAAAACTTTCATATTTCCTCCAAAATACCGCGCAGCTTCGGCCGCGGCGGCGCATATATATAGTGTACACCCTAAAGGGCACTCTAGGTCAAGCTCCACCGATGTGGCAGGGACCTGCGGAAAAAATTATTTGTCCTGTTTTAAGGCGCGTATGGCTTGCAGGAAGCGCTGTACCTGCGGAGAGGGGGTGGGGGCGTACATCAGGCCGAAGGGAATGGTATAGTCCCACGCTACGGGCAGGGTCTTGAGCAGCGGGTGTACATTGTCCCAATTTTCAATGGTCATGAGTAAAAAATCCCCGCTTTGGCATTGATTAAAGACATTGATGTCGTAAAACGGGAAATCCATAATTTGGATTTGCGGATATTTGCGCTCCAGCGTTTGGCGCAGTTTGTCTATGCGTTTAAAGCCGCGGCGTTTAAGCAGCAGGAATTTCTGCCCGAACAAATCCTGCGGCTGTAAAATATCTTTGGCGGCCAGCGGATGATGGCGCGATACCGCCACGCGCACCGGCGCGCGGAAAAGCTCCAGCATGGCGCAGCCGTAGGTTTCTTTGAAGCCTTCGTCTATGGGGCCGGCCACCACGTCTATATGCTGGCCGAGGCGGCTTAAAATTCCTTTGGCGTTTTCGGGCGTGTTGTCAAAAGGGACCAGACGGATATTGAGGTCGGGATCCTTTTTTTGAATATCGGGCCACAGCCCCAGCAGGAACTGGCTCGGCGTCATCAGCGATGTGCCCAGGCGCACGGGCGGTACGTCCTCCCGCGCGGCCTGCTGCGCGCGTGCGACGGCGTCTTGCATATACTGCAATATATACTTGGCGTCTTTATAAAAGGAGCGGCCCGCTTCCGTCAGAGTCAGGCCCTGGTGCGAACGCAGGAAGAGCTTGGTTTTTAGGCGTTTTTCCAACAGGTTGATTTGCTGAATCAGCGCGGTGGGAGAAACATAGGCCTTGCGGGCGGCTTTGGAAAAGCTGCCTTCTTCCGCGGTTTGGATAAAAGTTTGCAGTTGCCTGTTTTCCAGCACGATATTTCCTCCAGCGGGCGGATAAAAATATTATAAAAAATTATATCCCCCGCAGGGAGTTTGCCGCGGCTTATATTTTGTGTTTCAGTCCCCACTCACACATGCTAACCAGAAATGGAACGCGGGTTATTAAATAAAAACGAGTTTAATCAATTGAATATAGATAAACAAACCGAAGAATTAATGAAAATTGTATCTAGAATTACTTGCGAATACAAAGAAAGCTATATTGAGGTAAGTTTGAAAAACGGGGTGCAATTTGGTTTCCGTGCCGCTGTGAAACCGCACCCGGGCGGAATACCGAAAAAAGAACGCCAAACCTATAAAGAAATCCGACACTTAAAAGCTGATAAGGCTACCTACTACAAAGCCCTTGCCCTGCAGATACGTGAATATATGAGGGTAAATCGCTTTTCCCAGCGGGAATGTGCCGCGGCCCTTGGCATGAGCCCCGCCCGCGTGAGCCAGCTGCTGAGTGAAAAAAGGGAAAAAATTAATAAATAAACTTATTTTTTAACTCGGGTCTATTTCTTTTAAATCCCCATTTTTATCTTTTATATATCTGCTGTGAATTTTTTCGTCTTTAACTATCTTTTGTAATATATTTATAAAATCCTTTATTTGAATAAAATAAAGTGAGTTGTTTTTTTCTTTGTCTGAAGTAAAAAAGAATCCATTTAAAGAATTTCTCTCATTATAAGAAAGTATAAATATAAAACTATGAATTAAATAGTTACATAATTTTTTAATATTCAGAGAGTGTTTAGCCGGATTATTCAGATCAAAAACTTGATCAATATTATGCCACTTAAATAAATTAACGTGTTTAATATTGGGGTATTTTTTTATAGGGCAAGAAATTTCTTTTAGTTTATAAGACAATTTAGATGCTTCGAACAATTTCCTAACAATATATGCCGAAATGAAGATTGCTTTTTCGTAAGCAATATCCCGGGATTCAGATAACTTCGTTTTGAATCTTGCCCGATATATAATTTGGCTTAGTTTGGATAATTCTTTTTTCCAAGGACGAGAATCAAAAATCATATAATATGTCCCTTAAATATAATAGACGCTAGTTGCTTTGATTTATTTTATATTTCCCATGAGGTTCTTTTCTGATTTTATTTTCTCTCATTAATATTCCTAGGATAGAATAGGTTAGATAATCTTTTTGTTTGCCGGCATTATCTGAATGTAAATTAAGATATCTTGCGAATTCAGCATTTTTTATACCATCGGGATTAGCTTCTAAAAACTCTAATATAGCTTTTTTCATAAAGTCTAGTCCTATAGTTGCCAGTTCATAAACTCCAACAGGCAAATTTAATTCCCGTTTCGAAGAAGTGATAGAAGGGTTGGGCGTGACTGAATTCTTTAAGATTCCGCCATTTTTTTCTGTTCCAAAAGAGGCAATAAGTTCTGCTTCCAGTGTTAAAGCTTGCTGTTCAGTTAAATTGTCAATAAGAGTACTTACAATAACTTTTCCGCCATCTTGAATAATTTCTTGGATAAACTGCCCTTTGTTTGTATTGTCTATATTTAGTAAGTGTTCATCTTTTCTCATCCCTGTCCCTTTTCCTATATAGAAAATTTGTGCGGGATTTTTTCTTCCATCTTTTAAGGCATAAATATAAAAAGAATAATCTTTATTTTTCATAATCAGATTTCCATATTGATAAACTCTTTGTTTTGATTATATTAATTTTTAGTTTTATACAAAATTAAATTCTGGGCAGTTAAATGAAGGGCAAAAGGATACAAAGATACCTTTTGCCCTTGATTTTGGGCCCAAAATGCGCCGTAGGAAAAAGTATCCGTTTACCCTGGAGCGTCCCAAAGTAAAAAATCCCCGACGATAGGCGGGGATAAACAAACTAAAAAGGCATTAAAAAATCCCACCAAAAGTTCGATGGGAGTAAATATGGGGTGGATGACGAGACTTGAACCCGCGACCTCCGGTTCCACAGACCGGCGCTCTAACCAACTGAGCTACATCCACCATAAAACGGTACAATAAAAAGATCTTTTTATTATTTTACTATTTTTGTTTTTTGTTAGGCAAATATATCCGTTCTGTCGGGGATATCGTTCAAAACACGCGCAAAACAGCAAAAACAGATATGAGGCGCCTTGCTGGTGGCTGTCCAAACGGCATGTATGGCTGGTGCGAACTATATTTCCTTTTCTTTAGATGTTTCAAACAGCATATCGGCCGGCTGGGCTCCCCCTGCGTAGGGGCCGGCCCACCAGTGCGCACCCAATTCCCGCAACAATTCCAGCTGGCGGCCGTTTTCCACCCCGTCAAAGACTAAATGCAGATGCAAGTCCTCGGCCATGCGTATGAATGCAGACAAGACAGGTGTTGTTTTTGGGTTGTGTCCTAAGTCACGCGTCAATTCCCCTTCCATTTTTATCATATCTATGGGCAGAGTCTGAATAAGATCAAGCGATACGGTACCGCGTCCAAAGCGATTTAAAGCCAACTTGAACCCTTCTCCGTGCAGGCGTTCGGCCAGTTGCCGCAGCAGCGGTAAATCAGCCGGATCGGTATGCGGCATAAGCTGCAGAATTAAATGAGATGGCGAAACTCCGTATTGGCGCGTTAACTGCAGCAGGACGGAGGAAAAATACGGACTGCGTAAACTGGCGGCAGAAATATTTAACGCAATAGGAACCTGCGGCAGTTTATTGTCCTGCCAGTGTTTGAGCAGACGGCAGGCCTCTTCCGCCATATAAGTGTCCAAGCGGGCAATAAAGCCGTTCTTGGTAAATACGCGCAGAAAGACATCTGTGTCCACGGCGGGTTTATCTGGCGGAGTCCACACGGGGTATCCTTCCGCGGCGACGGGAGCTTTGTCCATATCCAATACAGGGAAAAGCAGCATGGAAAATTCTCTTTTGGTCAAGGCTTCTTCCATGTTGTTTTCAACGGCTTGTTCCTGGTTTAAGCGGCTGCGGAAATGGTCGTCATAAAAAGCAATAATGTCATGGTAATTGCCTTTGACGGTATCCCGGGCCAGTACGGCACGAAGTAATAAATCGTTGGCTGTCAGGGATTTGTCTGTTACGGGGCAGACGCCAAAGGACAAAATCAGCTGGAAGCGGTCTTTGCTGGCCGGATGAAAATTAACGATTTTTTCATTAATCAACTCCAGGCGGTTGCGCAGCTGGCCGCTGCTTGGCATATGCAGTAATAAAACAAATAAATCGGCCTGTACGCGGCAGTAAAATTCTCCCTCGTGCAGTTCCCCTTCCAGGACAGAGGATATGTATTGCAGCAGTTCATTGGCCTTGGCATATCCAAGAGCGTCATTGATGACTTTAAATTTATTAATATCAAAAGCCACAAAAGCATAATTATGTTCCTGCGTATGCGTTAGGATATCATCCATGTCCTGACGCACTTTGGCCCAATTCGGGCGCCGCAGTACAGGGTCTATATAGGCGGCGTGGTATAAAGTGGCGTGGTTTTGCCGGTTTTGGCGGTAAATGTATATGAGCAGTATGGCAAATACGGCAAATACCGTACCGGCCAAAATCAAAGACAGCCAAAATAAATTTTTTGTTTTTTGTACAGCGACTCTTTCGGGCACGATAGAAAGGAAATACCAGTCATTGATGCCGACCGGCACATAACTGGCATACAGCCAGCCTTCTTCGGGGCGGAAAAAACGTATCATGCCGCTGCGCCCTTCTTTCATATCGCGGCGCATTTTGCCTTCCGGATCTAAATTTTCATTAATCGGGGACTGAAAGATATTGGAGGCATTATGGTCTGTGTGGGACGAGGGGGAAACCGCCACCTTATCTCCGTTGGATTTTATAATGAGAGAATAACCTTCCCCGTCAAAACTGTCCGAAGCAATCAGGTTGCCATACATATCGGTAGGCTGGGCGGCAATAAGTACGCCCCGTACCTGTTCGTCTTTGGAAAAAACCGGCACGGACAAGATGACCGCTGTTCCCTGGTCTACTGCGTCTGTTAGCGGATCAGTTACCGTGGCTTGGCCTTCCAGCCCTTTTTTAAAATAGTCACGGTGGGACAGGTCTATGAGGAATCCGTCGCTTAAATACGCCACCCCGCTGGGCAGGATAAAGGCCATGCGTTTAAAGTCATTGTATTTGGTTTCATTTTCCAGCAGTTCCGTCCAAGGTTTATTGTCTAATATTTTATAAGTAGAAATTGCTTCGGCGGCGGACCTCAAAGAACGGATGTCCCCCTGGATTTGGGCATTTAACGTGCCCACACCCTGGCGGGCCACTTCATCCAGGTAAGCGGTCAGTTCGGCGTTTAAAGCGGCTCTTAAATGATGAATATATAAAAATGTTCCTGCTCCCAGCGCCACAACACAAAGCGCAAAAATCCACAAGGCCCGGAATACGGATTTGGAAATTTTCATATTTTATCCCCCTGTATTTTTAAACTTATCATAAACGAGGGGGGAAGTAAAGGAAAACCCTTGGAGAGAAAGCAATTTTTTAGGGTTATTTTGAAAGAAAAGGATGTCCTGTTTTTATATAATGTGAACGTCTTAATATTTGTTTCGTGGGAGGATAATAATGCGCAAGAAGGTTTATTTGCTTGTTTTACTTTTATGCGCATGCGCCGGCGCACAGCAGGCGGAGATCCGCGTGCCGGACGTCGTGCCGGAAGCGGTGGATTATGCTTGGATCTGTAAGTATAAGGAGCAGAAAACTTTACCTTCGGCGGAAGAATTGGTGAAACTTTTTGCGGAAAACCGTAATGCGGACTTTCGTTCCTGTGATTTATCCCAAATGGATTTGAGCATGTATCCTTCCAATTTGGCCGACTATGTGGATTTTGACAGCAAAACCCGCTGGCCCGAAGCGGATAAAATGCCCAAAGGGTTTGAGCCCGAGGAGGTTTTGCGTGACGGCGTTAACCCGGGACTGGGGGTGCGCAGTTTGCATGCGGAAGGAATAACGGGCCGCGGCGTGAGTGTGGCCATAATAGACCAGCCGTTGCTGACCGCCCATCAGGAATATGCCGGACGGCTGAAATTTTATGAACAGCAGGAGAATTGCCCGGAAGCACAAATGCATGGTCCGGCGGTGGCTTCTATTATCGTGGGGAGGACGGTGGGAGTGGCGCCGGAAGCGGATTTGTATTATATTGCTACGCGCTTTGCCAGACTAAAAGGGGACGGTTGGGACGTACGTCCGGAAGCCGAAGCGTTAAAACGGTTGCTGGAAATTAATAAAACGCTGCCCGCAAAAAATAAAATCCGTGTTATTTCACTTAGTCTGGGAGGGCTGGAAGACCCCGAAAGCATAGGGGCCCTGCAATGGAAAGAAGGTTTGGCGGAAGCCCGCCGGCAGGGAGTGGCCGTTTTTACGACGGACCATGATATTTTTGCGCTCAGCCGTGCCTGTTCCACCTGCGACGCAGATGCTCCTGCGCTGTATACGCGCGGAGCCGGCTGGTTTGAAGAAAGAGATTATGAAAGATATCCGTATATGGAAAAAGTTTTATTCCCTACGGATTACCGCGTTACGGCCGCCCCAAACGGGGACGGCGACTATGCGTCCTATGCCAGCAGCGGTTTAAGCTGGGCCGTGCCGTATGCGGCGGGGTTGTACGCGCTGGCGGCGCAGGTATATCCGCCGCTGACGCCGGAACTTTTCTGGCAGACGGCGCGGGAAACCGCCGTGGCGGCTACGGTTAAAACGCCGCAGGGGAAAACCTATTCAGCCAAATATTTGGTGCAGCCGCAACGGCTGATTAGAAAATTGCAGAGTATGAAACAGTAAAATAAAAACCCGCGTTTCAAGAAAACGCGGGTTTTTGTCGGTGGTCAAATTACCATTTCTCGTAATGTACTTTGGCCGGGTCAAAGCGGTCCACCTCTTCTTTTTTCTCGTCCGGCAGGCCCAGGGCAATAATATTAAACGGTTTGACATGCGCCGGCAGAGCGATGACTTGGCCCACCGCGTCCATACGTTCCTGCGTGGGATATACGCCCAGCCAGACCGAGCCGATGCCCATGTCCGTGGCGGCCAGCAAGATGTTTTGGGTTGCCGCGCCGCAGTCGCCGGGCCAGTAGCCGGGTGCGTGTTCGCGCTGGGTGTTGCCGCAGACGATAATGGCGCAGTCGGCGGTGGAAAGCATATGCGCGTACGGGTGTACGGCCATCAGCTTATCCAGGGTGGCGCGGTCGCGCACGACGACAAAGTCCCACTCCTGCGCATTGCGCGCCGTAGGCGCCAGCATGGCCGCGCGCAGCAGGGTTTCAATTTGTTGCTGGGTCAGCGCTTTGCCCGTAAATTTACGGATAGAACGTCTTTTGTTTATGGCTTCCAGTGTGTTCATGTTATTGGTCCCCCTTGGCCAAATGAAAAAAGCGTGCCAAACCGCCCTGGGCCGTTTCGCGGTAGGCTTGGTTCATATCTTTGCCGGTTTGCATCATGGTAGCCAGCACATCGTCATAAGATACGCGGTTGTGTCCGTCGGACATCAGGGCGTAGGTGGCGCAGTCCAGCGCGCGCGAAGCCGCCAGTGCGTTGCGCTCTATGCACGGGATTTGCACCAGCCCGTCCACCGGATCGCAGGTAAGGCCCAGATGGTGTTCCAGTCCCATTTCGGCGGAATATTCAATGCGTTTGTTGTCGCCTCCTTCCAGCTGGCAGGTGGCGGCGGCCGCCATGGCGCAGGCCACGCCCACTTCTCCCTGGCAGCCCACTTCCGCGCCGGAAATGGAAGCATTGGCTTTGGCCATATTGCCGAACAGACTGGCCGTGGCCAAAGCGCGAATGATGGTGTTGTCCTCAAATTCACAAATTTCCTGCACCAGCCGGCATACGGCGGGTACAACGCCGCAGGAGCCGCAGGTCGGGGCGGTGACCACGATGCCGCCGGAAGCGTTTTCCTCCGAGCAGGCCAGTGCATACGCAAACAAATTGTTCATGCGGCGCAGGTATTGGGGGGAGCTTTCCGCTTTGTATAAATATCGCTGGGCTTTGCGTTCCAGGTTGAGAGAACCGGGCAGGACCCCGCGCTTGGACAGGCCGCGGTTCATGGTATCCTTCATGGTGGTCCAGACTTCGGTTAAATAGTTCCAGATGTCCGCTCCTTCGCATTCTTCCACATATTCCCACAACAGCATGCGTTTGTCGGAGGTATACTGCAAAATTTCATTCATGGATTTATGCGGGTAAATATTGTTTACCTGTTTGCCGAAGTTTTCATCGTCGCGTATGGCGCCGCCGCCGATGCTGTACACCATGTAACTGTCCATGATGTGCCCCGCCTGGTCCAGCGCCTGGAACTTGAGGGCGTTGGGATGTTTTTTAATGCGCGTCTGCATGTCAAACACCACGTCTACCGGTTTGGGGTAAAACGCCTCGCGCAGGGTAAAGTCGGTCAGGTGGCCTTTGCCGGTGGCGGCCAAAGAGCCGTAAAGCGTCACGCGGAAGGCCGACGCCTGCGGCCAGCGGCGGTTGAACTGTTCGGCCGCCATATGCGGCCCCATGGTGTGGCTGCTGGAAGGCCCGCAGCCGATTTTATAGAGTTCTCTCAAGGATTCCATATATTAAAAATGTTATCATAATTTATATGAACATTCTATCGGCTTTTGTGGTGGCTTTAGGGTTATCCATGGATAATTTTGCCGTGACCATTGCGTCCGGCTGTGCCGACAGAGGCGAGCTGAAACATGCACGGGTGCTGGGGGTGAGCGTCAGCTTTGCCCTGGCGCATGTGATTATGTTTTGCGCCGGTTGGTGGGGCGGGCGCGAGCTGGGCCGCGTCATAGACCGTTTTGACCATTGGATTGCGTTTTTTGTGTTGGCTTTTATCGGGCTGAAAATGATAAAAGAGGCGTTTGAACATAAAGAAAAGCCGGAGCTGTGCCGCCGTCTGTCCGTCAAAACGGTACTGGCCCTGGCCGTGGCCACCAGCCTGGACGCACTGTTGGTGGGTATGGCTCTGTCACTCTCGCAGGCGCCTTTTGGGCTGACGCTGGGCTTTTTGGCTTTGTGCGTACTGGCCACCAGCTACAGCGGGTTTTTTCTGGGCAGCTTTTTAGGACGGCGTTTTGGCACGGCCATGGAGGTGCTGGGCGGCGCGGCGCTTTTGGCGGTATCGGTAAAAGTACTGCTCAGCGGTCTTGGAATTTGGTAATATAAAAACAACCCAAGGCAGTAAAGGAGAAAATATGGGACTCATCGCGGTAATCATTATTTTTATTTGTTTGTGTACCGATAATATGGTGACGGCCAATATGTCGGCCATGAATTTGGATCCGAAAACAAAAAGCGTGTTCTCCATTAAAGCGGCTTTTTATTTTGCCGGTTTTAACGCGCTGATTTTTACGGCCGGTTATTTGTTCAGCATGATTTTCTTCCGCAGTTATTTTGTCCATGCCAATAACTGGATTGCGTTTGCGTTTCTGTTGCTGCTGGGCATTAAATATATGCTGGAAACGATTGAAAAATCGCCCAGCTTTAAAGCGGGTGAGGTGGACGACAACAAAAAAATGGTGCGCGTGTCCGCCCTGTCCGCCGCACCGTATTTTCTGGTGGGTTACGCCTTGGAACTGATGGACAAGGGCTGGTTCCCGCAGGTGCTGTTTTTAATCGTTCTTACGTTTGGTCTGACGGTGCTGGGCTTTCACTTGGGCAGCAAGACTTCCAAGAGCATTGTTACTAAAAAAGCGGAATTTGTGGCGGGGCTGATATTGGTCATTATGGCCATACGTCTGATTATTTTGTAAGTGAATACCCGTCTGGTATATGTATGAAGCGCAAGGCGTACGGCCTTGCGCTTTCTGTTTCTGTCACATAGGTTGTGCCTTTTCGGTTAAAGGTGTTTTTTGTTTGTGTTTTTGTCGTTTAATCGCCGGGCCTTGACCCGTTTTTTTTTTTTGAT
>DWVB01000089.1 GCA_019120455.1 Candidatus Avelusimicrobium excrementipullorum | reverse complement strand
CGCGGCCTGCTGACTGGATGAGGCCGCCTGCGCAAAGGTATCTGCACTGTCCGCGCTCGTTTGCGCCGCCGCGGCGGCGCTCTGCGCCGCGGATACGCTTCCGGCTACCGTTTCGGCGGATGCGGACGCACTGTCCACGGCCTGTTGAGCCGTTTGCAATGCGTTTTGTGCGGACGCAACGGCAGACTGTGCGGCGGCATAGGCTTTGTCTGCGTCCAATTGCGCCTGCTGCAGTTCTTGTAAATAGTGCGCCGCGTCCGTGTGTACGACCGATGACGCCGCCGGAAAACGCACCGCGCGGGCCAATTCTTCGGCCTGCTCCTGGGCAATCATCATGGCTTTGTCATAGCCGGCTTCCAGCACGGCGGGGTCAAAAGACTGCTGTGCCCCGAACGCCGCCTGCTGCGTCAGCGGCGTGCGGCGCCGCAGGAGCAGTTTTTCCCCTTCGGCCAGCGGCAGGCTCTGGCTGCCCTCCATGGGATAAAGCAAGACGTTCAAATCCGTATCCACGGTAAAATCGCCCGACAGCACGCTTTCCGTCCCGTCTGCTCCGATGCGCACCACCTGCAAATCCGCCGTCTGCAAATACGGAAACGGAATGGCCCACTGCGTCGTTTCCCCGTCCCCCTGGTAAATGACTTTGGCCTGTGAATATGTCAGCGTCATTGTTTTCTCTCCTGTAAAAGAAATAATTGTTTAACCTGCCGTGCCGCGGCCAGTTGTTCTTCCATGGTTTCTCCGGCGCTGAACACGGCGTAATGCACCTGCGCGCTTTCCTGTTCGTTTAATCCGTTACGGCGGCAGAAATGCGCCAGCGCCTGGGAAAATACTTTGGCCTGCGGGCTGCCCCCGTCAGCCTCGGCGGCGGCCGCACGCGCCTGTAAACGCCAATAGTCTGCGGCGGAAAGTTCCCCTGAGTCAAAGGACGCATCCAGTTCGTTTTCCTTCAGCGTACCGTCCGTGATATGTTCCTGCAAGCGGTTAAACGCCGCGGGCGAAGACGCCTTATCCGGCGCGGACTGACGCCGCCGCAGCACTTCCTGGTTTCGCTCAAATTCTTCCGCGTCAAAACAGGCTTCCTGCAAAAGCGGCGTCACATCGCTTTGCGGGTCTGCGGCGGACAAACTCTGGTACGCCTGTGCGCGGCGGCGCAAATCACTGCGGCGGCTTTCGGCCAGGCGGGCTTTTAAGGCCCCTTCCAAATCCCGCGCGAAGGTTTCGTTTTCACCTTCGGCGGCCCCGCGCGCAAAACGGCGCAGTTTTTCTTCGTCGGGCTTACTGTTTTTGGCGGTGCATTCCGCCCGCGCCTGCGGCCAGATTTTTTCCGCCAGCAGGTCGGCTTTGCGCGCGGTAATTTTACGCTGTAAAAGTTCTTGTTCCTCTGCGTCCAAACGCGGCGCAAAATGTTTATATACCGCCTCGGCCTGCTGCGTTTCGCCCGACTGCAGGGCCGCTTCCACATTATGGCGCACGGCCTGCCGACGCAACGCCTGCCGGCGCAGACGGCTTTGCTTTTCGTCCAGTCCGGCGGCACGGCCTTCGTTTTGCGCGGCGGACAAATTGCTGTTGATATAGGCTTCCAGCGCGCGCGGCGTGCGTACCAAGGCCGCAGTCTGCACAAAAGTATTTTCCCCCTGCTGCAAATTTTCCCGCGCCCTATTTTGCCGCCGCTTGTCCTGTAGGGCGGACACTTCACGGCGCAGCACCACATAATCCTGCGCCAGCAGCCCTTCGCCCCCGCCGCTCTGCGCCGCAGACCGGGCAAAATATTCATCCAAACGCCGCACGGGGTTTTCCGGCTCGTTTTCCCCGCCGGAAGCAAATGCTTTTTCCCGCGCAAAACGCAGCTGTTCGCCGCGCCGCGGGGAAGAAAAGCCCTGCCCCTGTGCCGCGTTCGGTGCGGCAGTGTCTGTGGGGGCGGGGCCGTCTTCGGGGCGGCGGCGTTCGGGGTATTTTTCCAAATAGACGTAACGGTTGCCCTCTTCAAACCGCGTCTTCAGTTCCCCCCAGGCGTCTTTCCAGCGGTCTTTGCTTTCCTCATACGCGTCGGCGGTACGGTTTAAAAAGCCGGGCAGTTCATAAATTCCCTGCATGACGCCGGCCGCGCTTTGCAAATCGCTGAATTCCTTTTTGCCGGACGCGGCCAACAGCGGCTTCGCCAACTGTACATTTTGGGCATACGCGCGGCGGTACGCCACGGAAGGTTGGTAAACGGGTACTCTCATGTGTCCTCCTTAATAACCGCCGCGGAACAGCCCGCCAAACACATTGCCCATCTGCGACCACAAACTGGGGCGCAGGCGGTTGGCGCGGCGGTATTGCTGGGCCTGCGTGCGCTGCTGCATGGCCTGCAAAGCGGCCGTGGTATTGTTTTCATAGCTGGCGCGCTGCAGGTTGTCATTTAACATTTCCTGATCCATCAGCGCATTTAAGCGGCTGTTTTTTAAAATCATCTGCGCCGTGGCCGAAGAGGACGTCAGTCCTCCGGCGGCCAGGGCCGTTTTCTGCTGGCCCAGCAGCGAAGAATAATCGCGCAGCAGTTCATTATTCTGATAGGCTGCGTCCTCAAATATATACTGCGCGTTGCGCGCGGCATTGGCCTGCGTCTGCTGCGCCTGCGCTTCGGCCGTGGCGGCCATGGACTGATAATAATCCTCTTCCGCCGCGTCTTTGCCCAGCAGACTGGCCGCCGTGGACAAAATGGTTCCTCCGGTAAACAATACGCCTCCGATGGCTCCTCCCATATTTCTCTCCTTTTACACTAAAATTACGCCCCGTCCGGACGTGAAAAAACATACGGTACAAAGCGGGTTTCCTTCCCCGCCAAATAAAACGCCGGCCCCGCTTCCCGCGCGCCCAAACGCCGCAGGTAACGCCGCGCGGCGGCGTAACGGACGTCGCACGCGGCGTATAAAAGCGGATAAAGCGTTAAAAAATAATCCAGCGCGGCGCGGGAAGCGCGAAAAAAAGATTTGGCACAGCCGTCCACGCTCTCCCCCGTCCAGCTCCACACGCAGCCGCGCCGCCCCAACAGGCTCTGCGCCTCCACCCCCGCCGCCGCTGCCGCTTTTCCCCGATACACAAAAGCCACCGCCAGCACGCTGCGCTGCCGGCACAGCTCCAGCCCCTCCCGCGCCTGCAAACGATAAGCCGCCCACATTTCCGCGCGGTCCGCCGCACGCAGACACGGGGCCAGTTCGTCCAAATGCGCTTTACAAAGCGGTGCCAAACTAATATCATTAAAAAGGATGTTTTTCATTCTTGTTTCAAGGAGCGTATATGATTGTTTTTTTAGTCGTCATCGGGCTGTTGATCGCAGCGGTGCTGTACGGCATTTTCTTTTTGCTGTTTAAACTGATTTGGGTACTGTGCAAAAAACAGCGCAATTTCTGGCCGCTGATCTTGGCGGGCGCGGCCACCCTGCTGGTCATCGTGGGGGTAGTATGGGCTGCGGCCAGCACGGTAAACAGATACGTCGTTCCCTTTACGCCCATTATACAGGCCGCCCAGACGCGCACCGAGCCGGTGTACGGCGCGCAGGCATATACGGACCCGCGCTTCGGCTTCGGGCTGACGCTTTATGACGGCACCGTTTTCAGCGACTGGATTAACCTGCCCGACAACGGGCCTTCCATGTTAGTAGGAGTAGACACCAACGTTTTCGTCACTAACTCCATGCAGGAAGATAATACGCCGCTGGCGGCTTATCTGCTGGTGCGCGCCGAAACGAAAAACACCACCGGCGCTTTGGAACTGACTCAGCAGTTTGCCCAACAGGCCCGGGACATGCAGTTTAACGGGGAAATTGAGGTAGACGAAGTCACTCCCGCTTATGCGGGCCCCGGCGGCACGGCGGCCGTAATGAGCGGCACCTTATACTCCGATTCCCACCCGGGGGAGAAGCTGCCCTTTATGCTGCTCATTGCCAAAGAAGGCACCACGCTTTACGGCCTGCTCGGCCTGCAGCGCAACACGGACCAGGCGGAGCAGACCCTGCGCAGTTTCCGTTTTAACGCGCAAAGCTGGCAGCCGGCGCAGGCCGCGCCTTCCCTGCCCGCCCAGCCGTAAAGAACGCCGACTTTCACACACGCGCCCAAATCCGTCGGGCGCGTTTTTTAATTCAGCCGCGTAATCACGGCCAGCAGGGTGACGGGCAGCGGGTCGCTTTGCACAAAGGTGACGGAAGGAAAATAATTGTGCGAAGCGGAAAACTGCCGGATAAAATCGTGCGTTTGCAAAGGCACCGCAGAGCCGTACGTCTGCGCCTCGTCATTAACCAGCAGGTCCAGTTTGCCTTCTCCGGCGCCGATTTTGCCGCCGCGGCTGTCCATCACTTTCAGCATGATCTGCACCGGACGGCGTTTGCGGTCCTGCACCGTCCCGTCGGAAAGCGTATAATCGGCCGGCAGGGTTTGCAAAACGGCTTCATACGCCAGCCCCGCATGCGCGGTATATACCGCCGAAGGCAGCGTAATTTTGCCGTTGCTGACCGTCAGGCCCGTCAGCGGGCTCCCGTCGGCCAGTACGCAAACGCTCTGCCCGTTTAAATGAGCCAGCCCTTCCACTTCCGAAAAAGGGACCGTACTTTTTTTGGATACGCTGCAGTCCAAAAAGATTTGGTCTTCCGGCTCTTTGCTGGACAGGCGCGGCAGCAGCCTCTCCACAAAACATTTCTCCCCGCGCCGGACCAAAAACCAGGTTTCATCGTACCCGCGCGAAGGGATACTGCACACGCTTAAAAACTGGCCCTGCGTTTCATGACGCGTCCAGGCAAACAAATCTTCTTCGGCCAGGTACGTCAAAGACAAAAGCCCGCCGTCGCTCATGACGCACCAGATTAAATTGTCCGGCTCCTGCTGGTAGGCCATTTCCTTGATTTCTTTGTTGAAAAACAAATGCCGCGCGCGAAGGGTCAAATCCCGCCCCGTATAAGAAGCGCTGCTGTACTGGTAAAAGAAATCCCGCAGTACGCTGCCGCGCGACTGCACATATAACGTGCGGTTGCCCACCACAATGGGCGGCACGCCGCTGGCGCCGCGTTCGCCTTCCTGGTGAATTTCTATGTTATAAGGCGTCAGCGCACCGCTGCAGCCCAAGCTCCATTCACTGCCGGCGGTAAACAGCAGCAGGCGCGAGCCGACGGCCACGGAACTGATGGCGTTTAATTTTTTGCCGGAGAGGTTGACGCTGATGGAGTCGGAATCTTCCAATGTGCGCAGATAGCCGAAATCTTCATGTTCGCCCGTCTTGGAAAACCAGACGGTCTGCGGCTCTTTTTTGGTGCCGGCAAAACCCAGGCGGTCCTGGTAAAAAAACACACAGCGCGGGTAGCCCGCTTCGGGGCTGAAAGAACCTTCGGACCAGTCGTCGGTCCATTCATTTTCTTCTCCGGCCTGACGTTCTATGCTGACCTGCATTTTGGTCGCGCTGACGTAACTTTGCAGTTTGACGATGCCTTCCTGGCTGAAGGCTTCGGCCTGCAGCACATAGCCCATTTCACCGGAAATACCCAAACAGCGCAGGCGCAAATAATGCATTTTGGCCGACAATTCCAAACTGCCCACCGTGCTGAAATTATCCTCGTCCTGCGCTTTGGTAAAATGCTTTACCTTTTCCCAGGCAGCGTTATCCTCCGACGCTTCCAGCACGATTTCTCCGTACCAGCTGCCCGTGGTGCGAAAGCTCCAGTCCCCGCCCGTTTTAATAACTTTGGACGTATCTTCATACCCCAGCGTGCCGCTTTCATACGGGCTTTCCACGCGGTGGCGCAGGGCAAACAGGGCCCCCGCCTGCCCGGGCCGGAACAAAGAGGTGTTAGCTTCCAAATAATACTTGGTTTCCCCCTGGCTGATGATTTCTCCGGCGTTGCAGCCGCCGCTCATGCTCTGCGTCACGATCAGTACCGGAGGCGCGACAATGCCCTCGCGGTAATGGATAGTCAGCTGGGCACCGTTGTAATCGCCGCCTGTGGCCTGCGGGGATTCTATGCGTATTACGCCCCCCTGATTATAGGCCACGCAGCCCGTGGAGGAATATTTATTATTAAACGCCAGCACCACTTCGCCCACATTAAAGCCGTACCCGCTGGGATCATAAAACCGTTCCCCCTGCCAAAACGCCTGAATAAAATAATTGGGATAGCTTACGGGCAGAAAGGACAGCACGGCTTTGACGCCCTCGGACACGACGGTGCCGCTTTCGGATACCAGACGCACTTTTTTGCTCTCGTCGGTATTGGCCACCATAAACGGCCCGTCCTTTATCGTCATGTCCTGCAAACTGAAATACCCGTCATCCGTGCGGGTCAGCTTTTTGGGATAATAGTCCGGATGCACCAAAAACAGCGCCTGGTCATACTGCACATAACTTAAAGAAGGCAGGTCCGTTTCCCCGTAAGGTGAAGTAAGCTCATAGGGGTCCCCGTCGGCGTCCAGCAATGTCCCCGCTTGCGCGTGCACGCGCATGTATTCGTGGCCGATTTCCAGCACATAGGCTTCTTCTTCACTGAGCACAAACGGGATCAGGCGGCAGTCTTTGTCGGCGTATTTGGCTTCCCGCACAAATGCCGTGCCCGGGCGGTTGGATGCACCGCCCTGCGGGTGCACAAAAAAGTTGCAGGCGGTTTTTAAAAACGCGTTTCCGCCCTCCGCCGCCGCGCGGCTGTACAAATGCGGGCTGATTTCACCGCCGGAAAAATTGGTCTGTATGGCGTGCACGGGCATATCAGCGGGCCTCCACAAAAGCGCTGCGGCCGGCGCGTACGTCAAAGCGTTCGCTCATATTGCTGCGGCGCGCTTCCTGCAAAGCCAGGGTATACTTTTGCAGCACCTGCTGGGCCAGGGTGTTGTCCCCCGTCAGCGTAACGGCCAGATCGGCGGCCAAAGCCAGGGAAAAGGCCTTTACAAAGGCCGGGTCAAACTGGGCTTCGTCGGTAATATCCCGTGTATATTCGGCCTGCGCCTTGGGCAGGCCGCAGAAAATCACGCGGGCGTGCAAATCGGCGTTAAAGGCCTCTTTAAAAGCCGCCCCGCCGCCGTGCGGGCGGTGTTCCTTGGCAAACACGCGGCGCAGGAACAGGCAGTCCTGCGGGTAAGCATACATATACGACCAGTCCGGCGCGCCGTCATCGGCCAGCAGGGAGAGAGAAGCAAAAGCATTGGCAAAGGCCCAATTATGCGTACGCAAGACCTCTTTTTTGACCGGTTCATAAAATAAATGACAGCGGCGGGCCCTTTCATCATCTTGTGTTAAGGAGGCTAGCGGCTCCTGCCCCAGCTGGGCCAAAGCCATATTGCAAATATCTATTTTTGATATCATTTTCAACTCCTATTTTAATTTTTATTAAAATTTAAGTATTTTTATTTTTAAGTAAATTTATAAAAAGACGAACTACAATATATAAAAACCGAAAACAATGACATTTTTAAAAACAATTTAT
>DWVB01000088.1 GCA_019120455.1 Candidatus Avelusimicrobium excrementipullorum | reverse complement strand
GTTGTTCAAACAGTTCCATATTACGGCACCTTAATAAAAATCAGCTTGCGCAGCACGACGGCCAGCAGCAAAAGCCCCAGCCCCGCCAGCAGGAAGGGGCGGTAGGCGTCGTGCTGGCTCACGCGCGCGGCCTGCGTAAAGTCGGTCTTTTCCAGGCGGTTGATTTCATCGTAAATATTTTGCAGTTCCATTTCATTCTTTGCGCGGTAAAACTGCCCGCCCGTGGCCTTGGCTATTTCCATCAGCAGTCCTTCGTCAATTTCATCTTCGCGGCTGGAAAAAATGGTTGTGCCCGGGGGGCTGGCCGTAGCGATGGTGTATACCTTAATGCCGTAGGCGGCGGCCGCTTTGGCGGCCAGCAGCGGGTCCAGCGCGCCGGCATTGTTGGATCCGTCGGTCAGCAGCAGAATAATTTTGCTCTTGGCCGTGCTGTCTTTTAAGTGGCTGGAGGCCACGCCCAGCGCGTCGCCGATGGCGGTTAAGTTCGGGTCCACAATGCCCAGGTATAAAGAAGCCACCAGCTCCTGCACCGCGTCATGGTCCAGCGTCAGCGGCGCGGCCAGAGAGGCGTAGCGGGCAAACATTACCAGGCCGATGCGGTCGTTAAAACGTTTGCCGATAAAATTAACGGCGGTTTTCTGTGCGGCGGCAAAGCGGGTGGGGTAAAAGTCGCGGTTATTCATGCTGGCCGATACGTCTATAATCATCATGATGTCTATGCCCTGGGTGGGGGGGAGTTTGGACGTACTGACGCTTACGGGCCGCGCCAGCGCAATAATAAACAGGCACAGCGCCCCCAGCGCAAGCCCCAGCGGCAGGCGGCGCGTCAGCGCGGCGCGCAGGGAAAAAGACTGCTGCAAAAATCCGGCCAGCGGATAATCGGCCGTTTGGCGGAAGCGTCTTCCCCAAAATACATGCGCCGCCAGCAGTACGGCGGGCAACAGAAGCAGCAGCAGGAAATACGGATTTAAAAACGTAAACCGTCCGCCCGCGGCGCGCTGGGCCAGCATGCCCGCTGCCAGCAGCAGCGTGGTGCAGGTAAACACCAGCACGGCTCCGCCCGTGACACGCGGGAAACGGCGCAGCAGTGCAGAAGCCACCAGCGAAAGCATCAATAAACCTAAAGATACCAAAAACCAGGAGGAAAACATCAGCGGACCTCCTCTTGCGCCGGCGCAGGGCGCGGCGTGGTTTCTTTCACTAATTTCTGTACGGTGCCCACGTCCTGCTGCATGGTTTGTTGGGCGGGAGTGACTTTGGCAAATTTCACCAAATCGGACGAATTTAAATATTCACGCAGCGGCAGAAGCAGGTTTTTAAGCTGCGGGATTTTGCGGGCGCGGCGCAGCAGTTCGGCCGAGGTGTCCGACGAAACGTCCTGCTTAAAACGCCGCCAAAAATATTCACGCAGAATATCGCCCAGTTCAATATAAAATATTTTATACTGTGCCCGTTCCCACAGGCCGCTTTGCAGCAGGGCCTCTATTTTGGACAGGGCAATTACGTCGGCGGGGCGGTTGTCCTGGATTTGGGCCAGCTCTTTGGCGCGGCTGCGCGCGTCTTTGTAAAACTTCCGCGCCACATACGCAATCAGCCCCAGCACAATGAGGCACAAAAGCCAAATCAGCAGACTGGAAGGAATATAGGGCGGGCGAATGTCGCGCAACGTCTGCTCGTCAAAATATTTGACGGGTTTCACGTCAATTTGCACCTGTTCAGAACGGGCGGAAGCGAGGGTTTGTCCGCCGGTCTGTTCTTTAAGGTTAAAGGTTACGGCCGTAAATGTGGATACGCCCAGCGTAAAGGGCATAAACGTCAAATCATAAGCCACCGTGCCGGGGGAGAGCTTTTCCTGTTTTTCCGCCGTCAGTTCAAAGCCTTCCGGCAGGGTTTCTTTGTCCAGCTCCACCACATAGCCGGGCGTGTGGGAAAGCTCAAACCGCGTATCAAACGCCGCGGCAAAAGAAGTTTGCTGCGGCACCTGCTGTGCCGTCAGATTGATACGGCTGCCCGCGGTCTGCGGCGCGGCGGGCTGCTGGGCCGGCGCTGTCAGGGGAGATAAGCATAAAATAAGTAAAAGCAGTTTTTTCATCTTCGTAACTTCCGTGCACGGCGTTTGAAAAATTCAATCACAGGGTCCGCCGGAGGCTGGGCCGTGTCTACCAAAATGGCCTCTATCTTCAGCGGGCTGAACAGGTGCAGCAACTGTTCGCTCCATACTTCGCGACGCAGGGCCAGCAGGCGGTTTAAATCCGAAGAAGCGAGCGATAAAAATTTTTCTTCGCCCGTTTCGGGGTCCTGTACGTCCAGGCAGGCGTGCACCGCGGGCAGGGCGCGCTCCAGGCGGTCCTCTATAATCACGGGGATTAAATCAAATTTTTTGGCGGCCAGGCGCAGCGGCTGGGCGAAGGTTTCGGGTTCGGCCAGGAAATCGGAAATGAAAATCAAAATACCCTGGCGCTTGATGACTTTGCTTAAGGTGGTTAATGCCAGCGAAATGTCCGTGCCCGTACCGCGGGGCTCAAAAGCCACCAGCTCGCGTATCAGACGTAAAATATGCTTTTTGCCCTTTTTGGGGGGAACGAAAAGTTCTATCTGGTCCGAGAATAACAGCAGGCCCACTTTGTCGCCGTTTTTTAAGGCGGAAAAAGCAAACAGCGCGGCCAGCTCCGCGGCGGCCTCCTGTTTAAATTTGTCAAAAGAGCCAAAACGCTGGGAGGCCGACACGTCGCAGGCAATCATCAGCGTCAGTTCGCGCTCTTCATTGAATTTTTTGACGTAAGGGGTGCCGCTGCGCGCGGTGACGTTCCAGTCTATGCTGCGCACGTCGTCGCCCGGGATATATTCGCGCACTTCGGCAAATTCTATCCCCTGGCCTTTGAACGCACTGAGATACTCTCCGGCAAAGGTTTCTTCCACCAGCTTGCCGGTTTGTATTTCAATCTGCCGTACCTTTTTTAAAATGTCGGCGGTGTCCATGCGCATAACGTCCGCTCCCCGCGCCGATTAAGGTACGTCCACGGCTTCAAATATTTCTTTGACGATTTGGTCGGAGGTGATATTTTCCGCTTCGGCTTCATAAGAAAGCAGCACGCGGTGGCGCAGCACGTCCAGTCCCACGGCTTTGATGTCTTCCGGCGTCACGTAGCCGCGGCCGTTTAAGAAGGCGTAGGCTTTGGCCGCCTGCGTGAGGAAAATAGTCGCGCGCGGGCTGGCGCCGTAGGCAATAAAAGAGGCCAGTTTATCCAGCTTGTAGGCTTTGGGGTCGCGCGTGGCGAAAACGAGTTCCACAATATAATTCTTGATTTTTTCGTCCACATAAATGCCGTCCACCACCTGGCGCGCCTTTAAAATCATTTCCGGCGTGACGGAAGTGTTCATTTTGATAGCCTGGTGGGAGGACATGCGCTCCAAAATCTGTTTTTCTTCTTCTTTGGTGGGGTACGTAATCAGCACCTTGAGCATAAAACGGTCCACCTGCGCTTCGGGCAGCGGGTAGGTGCCTTCCTGCTCCACGGGGTTTTGCGTGGCCAGCACCATAAACGGAGCGGGCAGTTTATAGGTTTGCTCGCCGATGGTCACCTGCCGCTCCTGCATGGCTTCCAGCAGGGCGCTTTGCACCTTGGCGGGGGAACGGTTGATTTCGTCAGCCAGCACAAAGTTGGAAAAAATCGGCCCGCGTTTGGGGTAGAAAAGCCCGTCCTTGGGGTTGAAAATTAAAGTACCGGTAATATCGGCCGGCAGCAAATCCGGCGTAAACTGTATGCGCTGAAACTGCGCCTGAACGGCAGCGGCCAGGGTTTTGACGGCCAGGGTTTTGGCCAGGCCGGGCACGCCTTCAATGAGAATATGCCCGTCAGCCAGCAGGGCCACCAGCATTTTTTCAAGCAGGTCTTCCTGTCCGACGATAACTTTGCTTACTTCGCGTTTTAAATCCTGTAAAAACAGGCTTTCGTTTTGCACCTGTTTGTTTAGCGTGGTAATATCCATAACCCCTCCCAGAAAGCGCGGCGGTTTTTTACCTGCGGCGGGTAAGGACCGCCCCTTTTCCTTAATTATAACTAAAAACACCAAACCTGTGCATAGCAAGTAAAAGGATTAAAAGTATTTTTTCTGTCCGGCGTTTTTAAAACCCCTATTGCTTGACTTGTTTTTTTTTT
>DWVB01000087.1 GCA_019120455.1 Candidatus Avelusimicrobium excrementipullorum | reverse complement strand
AAATACAAGCCCTCAGAGAAACAATAGGCCGACGTGCTCTTAAAACCCCGCCGAAACGGCAGAGCCATATTGCCCGCGCCGGATGCGCTGGTCAGTTGATAAATAAAAACCCCGCCGAAACGGCGGGGTTTTGCGTAAGTTACAAAATTTCCAGCGGGGCAAACGAAAGCATAAAGGTACGCTGCACTCCGTTGCCAAACTGCACGGTAATTTTGCAGCTGTCGCCGGAACCGGCCACCGCCGTTACCGTGCCTAAGCCAAAAGTACCGTGTTTGACTTTGCCCCCCACCGTCACGGTTTTGCCGTTGCCCGCCGTAGTGGAAGTTCCCTGCGCCTGTTTGGCCGCAGCAGAACTGCCAGGGAAATGGCGCCGGTTGTCCGAAGCGGAAAAGCCACGGCGGGAAGCTGACGATGGCCCGCCATACAAAGCACCCAAACCGGCAGAACCTTTATAGGAAGAAGACGTATAGTCCAAATCGTCATCTTCTATTTCGTAGCCTTGTTCGTCGTATTTTTTTTGGAAGCGGCTGCGGCTTACAAACCCTTCAAACCCGTTGTAACTGTCGGCACTGCGCCCGAAGGAACCGTGGTAGCCGCTTTTGTTTTTACTGCCGCCGTAAAAACCGCCGCCTTGGCCGTATAAACCGTATTTTGTTTTAAAATTATCGTAGCGGGGCTGGTTTTGCTCAAACCGTTCGCGGTCTTCTTCGTCCAAAAGGCCGCTTTCAAACAAAAAGCGCGAGGGCACATTTTCGTACATTTTGCCATAGGTGCGCCGCTGCAGGGCGTAGCTCATAAATAATTTTTCGCGCGCACGCGTCATCGCCACATAGCAAAGGCGGCGTTCTTCTTCCATTTCGTCGCTGTCGTCGCGGTTGATAGGGAAAAGCCCCTCCTCAAGCCCTGTTACAAACACGGCGTTAAACTCCAGCCCTTTGGCCAAATGTACCGTCATCAGCGTAACGGCCCCGCCTTCGCCGGCTTGGGAATCGTCCGCCCCCGTCATCAAGGAGACCTCTTGCAAAAAGTCCGACAGAGAAGGTTCTTTTTCCGTTTTCACACTGCGTTCTTCGTAGTCTTTAACGGCGTTGATTAATTCGTCCAAGTTTTGCAGGCGGCTTTCGGCTTCGGGGTCTTTGCCTTCATCCAAATCTTTCTGCACGGCGGCTTCATAGCCGGAAGTTTTTAAAATTTTACGCATTACTTCCGTAGGGGAAACGACAAACATATCCCCCCGCCATCCTTCCACCAGACGCACAAACTCCAGCGCGGCGCGGCGGGCCATAGGCGTAAGTTCCGGCACGGACTGCGCCGCTTTTAACGCTTCATACAACGAAATATCATTCTGGCGGGCATAGCCCAGCAACCGTTCCTGCGCCGTTTTGCCAAGCCCGCGTGCGGGCGTATTAATGACGCGCAGCAGGCTCATATTGTCGTTGGGGTTTATAAGCAAGCGCGCATAGCAAAGCATATCTTTAATTTCTTTGCGGTTGTAAAAACTGACCGTACCCACCAAACGGTAAGGTATTTGATAGCGGCGGAAGGTTTCTTCAAAGTTACGGCTTTGGGCGTTGGTGCGGTAAAAAACGGCAATGTCATTTAACGAATAGCCGTCCTCCTCCACTAAATTTTTTATGGTTTTGCTTACCCAAACGGCTTCCATCCCTTCCGTCATAGAGGCGTGCACTTCAATATCGTCGCCGTGTTGTTTTTCGGTAAAGAGGTTCTTTTCTTTGCGCTGGCTGTTTTTGGTGATGAGTTTATTGGACGCATCCAAAATAACCTTGGTGGAACGGTAATTTTGTTCCAGCGTAATGGTTTTGGCGTCTTTAAAATCTTTTTCAAATTCCAAAATATTGCGTATGTTGGCACCGCGCCAAGAATAAATGCTTTGGTCGGGGTCCCCCACCACGCACAATTTGCGGTGCTTTTCGGCCAGCAGGCGCGTAATCAGGTATTGGGTATGGTTGGTGTCCTGGTACTCGTCCACCAAAATATATTGAAAAAACTGCTGGTAGTAGTCGCGCACGTCTTCGTGTTCTTTAAGCAGTTTTAAGGTTTTGACCAGCAAGTCGCCAAAGTCCAGCGCGCCGGCTTTGTGCAGTTCCTGCTCGTAACGGCGGTAAATTTCGCCGGCGCGGATGCGGTAGTCCAACCCGCTGGCCGTGGCCGACGTCATAAAAGATTCCGGTGACAAACAGTCATCTTTTGCGCGTGAGATTAAACTGACGATTTGCCCCGCTTCTTTCTTGGGGTCTTTTACGCCCATTTGCTCCAGCAGAAGCGTCACCAGCCGTTTCTGCTCGCTGTCGTCATAAATGGCGAAGTCCCGCGTCAGCCCCAGCCGTTCGGCATTTTGGCGCAGCACGCGCACGCCGAACGAGTGGAATGTGTGTATCCACACATTACGGCTTTGCCCGGGCACCAGTGCTTCCACGCGTTCGCGCATTTCCTGCGCGGCTTTGTTGGTAAACGTAACGGCCAAAATGCGGTACGGGGAATACCCGTCGTGAATGAGTTTGGCAATTTTGGTCGTCAGCGTTTTGGTTTTGCCCGTCCCCGCGCCGGCCACAATCAGGCACGGGCCTGCGTCGTAATTAACAGCTTCCAGCTGCTGCGGGTTTAACGATTTTAAAGCTTCGTCCAAATTCATAAATCATCCTAAAAAATCAATATATCCGGCGGGCCCCGAAAGCGCGCCTTCTTTTAACGCCAAAACCTGCGTATAAGCCGCAGGCAGGCTGTCATTGCCCTTTAGCCCCACGCTGTCCAGCCGCGCAAAGCCAAAACGCCCGTAATAGGCGGGGTCGCCCAGCACGCAGACGGCTTCATACCCTTCCCGCGCCGCGCGGCGCAAAGCTTCGCGCGCCAACTGCGCCCCCAGCCCCTGCCCGCGTTTGTCCAGCCGAACGGCCAGCGGAGCCAGCAGGAGCATTTTCAAGTTTTCACGTCCGCGCACGGGCAGACGGCTTAACATAATATGCCCGACCGGCTCTCCGCCTTCTTCCATCAGCAGAGATAAAGACGGGAGATATCGCTCCGACGTGCGCAGGCGGCGCACAAACTCCGCTTCCATACCGTCGGACACTTTGGCCGTGGCAAAAGCGGAAGTGATAAAAGTTTCCGTCCGCGCATAGTCGGCCGGCGTTTCGGGGCGGATGCGCATCATTTGTGTTTTAACTGCACCAGGGTTTCAATATGGTCCGTATGCGGGAAAAAATCAAACGTTTCCGCGGCGGTAACATCGTAATGCTGCGATAAAATTTTCAGATCTGCCGCCAGCGTAACGGGGTTGCAGGAAATATACAAAACTTTTTCCACGCCCGACTCGGCCACCGCTTTGGCGGCTTTGGGATGCATGCCGGAGCGGGGCGGATCCAAAATAATCAGCGCGTCCTTTTTTTCAATCGGCTGCTGCTTAACGAAATCTTCCACCTTGGCGCAGAAAAACTGCACGTTTTGCACGCC
>DWVB01000006.1 GCA_019120455.1 Candidatus Avelusimicrobium excrementipullorum | reverse complement strand
GCTTGGCCAGGCGGATAATTTCTTCCACCGCGCGGTGGCCGGCCTTATTGTCGGCCACATACAGCTGCACCACGTTGCGTTTTTTGCTTTTCAGCGCTTCCATGACGGCGTGAATGCCGTAGAGAATATCTAAATTTTCGCTCATGTTCTTACCCGATTTGGGCCGAGCCGAAGCTCATGCCCACTTCCAGCGCAGTTTTGACTTCTTCGCTGTTGGGGTCCACCAGTTTGAGTTTGGAAATCGCATCCGCGATTTTGCATTCTCCGATAGCCAACCCCTGCAAAGCCACCATGTAGCCGAATTTGCCTTCCAGCACCAGGTCCATGGCGCGCGCGCCGAAACGCGTGGACAGCCAGCGGTCAAACGGCGTCGGCGTGCCGCCGCGCTGCAGATGTCCCAGCACCACCACGCGGCTTTCCACGTGGCAGGCTTCTTCCACCATGTTGCTGATTTTAAAGCCGATACCGCCCAGGCGGACGGGATCTGTGCTGGCGGCCACGGTGCGCGTGACGGCCTGTTCTCCGGCTTCGTTTTTGGCCCCTTCGGCGGCCACGATAATACTGAAATTTTTGCCTTTGGCGCGGCGGTCCAAAATATAATCCACGATGACCTGCTCATTGTACGGGATTTCCGGAATCAGCACAATGTCGCCCCCGCCGGCAATGGCCGAACGCAGCGCAATCCAGCCCGCATAGCGGCCCATGGTTTCAATAATCATCACGCGGTGGTGGCTTTGGGCGGTGGTGTGTATGCGGTCCACCGCGTCCGTAGCGACGGACATGGCCGAGTCAAACCCAAAGGTCAAATCCGTGCAGGAGAGGTCGTTGTCTATGGTTTTGGGAATACCGACCACGGGCATGCCCATGTCCACAAACTGCTGGGCCATATGCAGGGTGCCGTCGCCGCCGATGGCAATCAAAGCGTCCAGCCCGTTGGTTTTAAAATTGTGCATGGCTACGGAAGATAAATCTTTGGGCTCTTCCGGCGTGCCGAAAGGAGGCAGGGTGTAGCGGAAGGGATTGGCCAGGTTGCTGGTGCCCAAAATGGTGCCGCCCAGCGTCAGAATGCCGGATACGGCATGTTCGTCAATTTCAATAAATTCGTTTCTGACCAAGCCGTCAAAACCGTTTTTAAATCCCAGCACTTTTACGCCGTGGCGCAAAGCGTTTTTGCTGACTGCGCGCACTACCGCATTGAGACCCGGGCAGTCGCCGCCCGCCGTCAGAATGCCTACTTTTTTAATGCTCATACTCCCCTCCGAAATTTAAATAAAACGGGAAAACCACGCCAACAGCCACAGCACGAAAAATTGTCCGTCAATCAGCGTTTCTTCCTTCACTCCGCGCGAAGCGGAATGGCTATAATAGTATATTACTATAAAAATCGTGTAAAAGTTACCCAAGAGCAGCATTCCCACCAAAGCGGGCTTCCAGGTAATAACCAGCAGCGTAACCAATACCGCCGTCAGCGCGGTCAGCAAAACGGCCACGGCCAGTTTGGTGATACCGATGCCGAATGCCTTGTAAAAGCTCTCTTTGCCAATCATTAAATCTTTGTTGGCCGAAGTAAAACCCAGCGTTACCGAGCGCATAAACACCAAAAGTGCCGCATAAAAAACCGCCAGATACAGGGCTTTGCGCCAAATCATTCCGTTGGCAAAGGCCGGCAGAAACGCACAGGCAAAACCCCAGCCCAGCGCGGTGCAAAAATCTTTGGTGCCCGGCAGAGAGAGCAGTTTGGATTTGAAAAAATGCCGAAAAGGATATAAAAGCCCCGCCGCCAGAAATACCGCAGACAGCAGCAGTACGCGCAGCCCCATAAAAGCCGCCGCGGCCAGTGCCAGCACAGCGGCCGCATATCCCACCCAGGCCGGCAGGCGTCCGGCGGGGCGGGTTTTATTCTCCGCGGCGCGGTTGACGGTAGTCAGACTGAACACAAACAGCCACGAAAACAGCAGCGGCGCCCACTGGGCGTGCAGGCCTTCCAGCTTCATGCACACATAGGTCAGCGCCATGGCGGCAAAAGCCGTATAAAAAGAATAAGAAACCGCTTTGGCCCAGGCGCGCTGGATGAGTCCGGCCGCGCTCTGGTGTCTTTTTTTACGGGTTTGGCGCACCCAGTCCGCCACCTGGTCTATAACCCAGTTGGGCGTGGAAGCGCCGGCGGTAATAAAAATGTGTTTGGGCCCCAGCACCTGCTGCGGGGTCAGTTCCGCTTCGGTTTCTATGTGCAGCACCTGCGGGGCCAGCTCGCGGCACAGCATGGCCAGACGCGCGGTATTGGCGCTGTGTTTGCCGCCGACTACGATAACCAAATCCGCCGTCCGGGCCATTTGCATGGTTTCGCTCTGGCGCTGTTTGGTCGGGAAACAGATGGTGTTGGAAATTTGGCACACGGCCGATTTTTTCTTAATGATTTCCGCCGTTGCTTCAAAAACGCTTTCTTTTTGGGTGGTTTGCGCCACGACGTTTACTTTGTCAAAAGAGGGGAGTTTTTCCGCTTCTTCCGGCCCGGATACGACCACGCCTTTGCCCTGCGTACAGCCTAGCAGGCCGATGACCTCGGCGTGTCCGCCGTCACCCACGATAACGGTATGGTATCCTTCGGCGGCGTATTTGGATATGACGTCGTGGGCGTGCTTGACCAGCGGGCAGGTGGCGTCCACCACTTCCATGCCGCTTTGCATTACTTCCGTGCGAAAGGCCGGCGTAATGCCGTGCGCGCGAATCACCAACACGCCTTTTTTGTCGGCAGCCTGTTCGGGTTTGTCCACAGAGGTAATCTGTTTGGCCGCCAGCATGTCGGTCACTTGTTTGTTGTGTATCAGCGGGCCGAGTGTGTAAACGGGTTTTTTGCCGGACGCTTCCAGCTCCAGCACTTTGTCTATGGCCCCTTTTACGCCCGGGCAAAATCCCGCCGATTTGGCAACGGTAACGCCTTGGTCTTTATCCATATTTATATTATAGGAAATCCGAGCAGTCCGCCGCTTTGTTGTTTTTGTTTAAGCGGCTGTTTAAAATCCCTGCCAGTTGACTTGTTTTTTTATGATATTTCCCTAATCGGAGAGTGTTTAAAAGTCCCTTGATAACGATTTGCCTTTCTGTGGACATTTTATTTATTCGGTCCAGTCTTTTATTTACTGTCAAATGCGAGAAAGTGACGGGCCTGTGCGGTGCGGTGTGGGCGCCAGGCCGCGCACACGGCGGAAGAATGCCTGCACGCGCGCGTCGCAGCGGATGTCTTTAAGCGTAATGTCTTTTTTTAATTGTATGCCTTGCAATGTGCGGCAGCGGCTGAGCGCCACATAGGTTTGCCCCGGGGCAAACGCGCCGCGCCCAATATCCAAATACACCCCGTTAAACGTCAGCCCCTGGCTTTTATGTATGGTAATAGCCCAGGCGGGTTTGAGCGGATATTGCTTAAAAAATCCGTTCACTTTAGGCTCCAGTTTTTGGGACAGCGGATTAAATACATATTTCACATCTTCCCAGACATACGGTTCCACCTGGTAAATGTTTCCCTTCAATTCTACTTTAATGAAGTCTTCCCCTAAATCATAGACGGTGCCGATATCCCCGTTTACCCAGTGACAGTCCGGATTGTTGGCCAGCATCATAATTTTTGCCCCGCGTTTGAGGTGCAGGGTTTCTTCGGCGGGAACGCTTTTTTTCTTGAAGGTTTCGTCTACTGTGGCGCGGTAAACAAATTCCTGTCCGTTTAACTGTGCCAAACGGTCGCGGTTGCGCCAGGCCGCGCCTTCATTGGTGGGGGATAAAATAACGGCCTCATCGGCGCCGCCGGGCTCCTGGTCTGTTTTACGGCAGTTAAGCAGGCGGTCCAGCTCCGGCTGGGTGACGGTGCCTTCCCGTATTTTATTGAGCAGGCGGGCGAAGGTATCGTCGTCTTTCTGGCGGAAAATGCGGTTGAGCTCAAAGACTTCTATGTTTGTTTCCTTCGCCGCGCGCGCATCAAAAAAGAACGGGCTGGGATACAAGGCGCGGAAATAGTCAAACAGACCGTCCTGCGGGTTTTCTTCCACGGGCGGCAGCTGAAATAAATCCCCGAACAAAATGATTTGTTTGCCGCCGAAGGGCACATTTTCCCGGGTGGAAATGCGCAGGATATGGTCCATGGCGTCCAGCAGGTCGGCGCGCAGCATGGAGGCTTCGTCCACGATAATGGTTTCCAGCGCGTCCACCGTGCGCCGCGGCAGTTTTTTCAGGGCGGATAAATCCAACAAATTGCCGGGTTTTAAATGAAAAAACGAATGCACCGTCTGCCCTCGTACATTGACGGCGGCAATGCCCGTAGTGGCCAGCACGACGGTATTTTTAACGGTGTTGCGCGCAAAAAATTTCAACAGGGTGGTTTTGCCGGTGCCGGCCTTGCCGGTAATAAAAATCAGCGGGTGCAAGCGGGCGGGAGCGTCCAGCAGGGCCAGTGCGTCTTTAAATTCATCGGTGATTTCTATATGCTGTCCGGGTTCGGGTGAAAAAAACATACTTCATTATACTATTTGTATGGTAATCACCGTAACGGGTAACCCTCTTTAGTCTGCCGCCGGAGGCGGTAGTTTGCTATCATAACTATATGGAACCGTCTGTTGCCGTCGCTTTATTTTTAAGTTTTTTGGCCGGTGCCGCCACCAGCATGGGCGGCCTGTTGTCCTTTGTCGTCAAAAAAGACAATTTTGCCGCGCTGGCGCTGGGCCTGGGTTTTTCGGCCGGCGTGATGCTGTACGTGTCCTTTATGGAAATGATGCCGGAAGCCAAAACCTCGCTGGCCGGCCTGTACGGGGAAAATCCCGCCGCGTGGTTAAGCGTGGGAATTTTCTTTTTCGGGGTGGTGCTGGCGTGGCTGATTGACCGGTTTATGCCGTCGCACCATGTGCATTCCGACGCGCTGGAAAAGAAAAACAAACTCAAACACCTGGGGCTTTTTACCGCGCTGGCCCTGGCCGTACATAATTTTCCCGAAGGGCTGGCCACCTTTATGGCGTCTATGGAAAATGTCACGTTGGGCGTGTCCATTGCGGTGGCCGTGGCCATACACAATGTGCCCGAGGGCATAGCCGTGGCTTTGCCCGTTTACCACGCCACAGGCAGCAAAAGCAAAGCGTTTTGGTACAGCACCTTTTCGGGCTTGGCCGAGCCGCTGGGGGCCATATTGGGATATGTCATTTTTCGCAGCATACTCAGCGAAGCGGCTTTCGGCGTGATGTTTGCTTTCGTGGCCGGCATTATGGTGTATATTTCGTTGGACGAACTGCTGCCCACCGCGCACGAATATGGCGACGGACACGGCGTAATCTGGGGCGTTATCGGCGGCATGATGGTGATGGCGCTGTCTCTTTTGGTATTTTGACGGCTGCTTTCTTCGGTATACAAAACCCCCACCGGTGCGGGGGTTTTGTGCTTTAAAATAAATACGGCGCAATGAGAAAAGAGACTATCGTTCCTATGGAATAACTGGTTACGTTGGTGGCAATGCTTAAAGCCGCGGCGTTGCGCAGGGACAAATGGCGGCGGTTAAACAGCCAAACGAACAGCGCTTCAAACACCAGGCAAAACAGCCACAGCAGGGCCGTTTCCTGAACCAGGTTGCCTAAAATATACCATGTAAGAGGCATGGTAATTAAATTGGCTGCCAATACATAATAAATGATGCGGTAGCTTTTGTCCGTATACGTCAAATACGCAAACGCCGCCAATGCTTCCGTCAGCAAAATAAGCAGCAGCGATATCCACGCGTCGGCGCGCATCAGGCCGTTTGGCTTGTGCGGGGCGGCGGAGGGGGTTGCCCACAGGTCATTGTCGCGCACGGTGACGGTAACGGCATTATGTAATTTTGCCGGAGAGGCAAACACATTGCTCTCGCGTTTGACGCCGTCTGCAAACTCAATGATTAATTTTTGGTACGGGGTGTGGCGGTAAGCCACGGAAAAGCAGTCTTTTTCCGAACAATATAATCTTTGCAGTCCGTAGTTGCCCAAAGGAGCGCTTTCTATGCACTGGCTGTCCTCGCACTGAATTTGTTCGCTGCCGTCCGGCACGATGGCGGGGATTTGCTCCGTCAGGTAAACAAATTCAAAGTCCATTTCCGGCTTGGGGAAAATGCCGCCCCACAACGGGGAAAACGCCGCAAACAAGAAAGCAAACAAAAGGATTTTTTTCATAATTTCCGTCCCGATATTTATATTTTGTATTATAACATTATACGAGGAAAAGGGGGATATATATGGTTTTTAGCAAAACACAGCTTGGACACTATGCCGATGTGATGGTTTGGGCGATGGAAGAAGCCCGCCGCGGCGGTAAATTTGCCAAATATGATACGGTGCTGCTGCGCTATGACGTCGCCGCCGCGCCGCTGGCGCATGCGGTGTACGAACGTTTGCTGCGCGCGCGTTATCATGCCGTGGCGCGCGTCAACGCGCCGGAAGATTTTGCCCGTTCCCTCTACACCCTGGCCGATGACAAACAGCTGGATTTTATAGCGGCGGGAGAAAAAGAGTTTCAGGGAAGCGTCAACGGACTGATTTCCCTGCGCGCGCCGGAGGATTTGACCGCGCTGAAAAACGTCAATCCCGCCCGTATTGCCCGTGCGGCGGTGGCGCGCAAAAGCCTGCGCGAAATTTGGGACCGCAGCGAACAGGGCGGGAAGTTTTCCTGGACATTGTGCAATTACCCCACCGAAGAGCTGGCCGCCCAGGCGGGGCTGTCGCTCAAAGAATATGCCGCTCAGATGGCCAAGGCCTGCTTTTTAAATGAAAAAGATCCCGTAAAAAAATGGAAAGAAGTCATGGCCCAAATAGCCGATATCGGCGCGTGGCTGAGCGGGATGAAAATAGAAAAACTGCATATAGAAACCGCGCATATGGATTTGGAAATTTTGCTGGGAGAAAAGCGGAAGTTTATCTCCGGCGGCGGCAACAATATTCCGTCTTTTGAAATTTTTACCTCGCCGGACTGGCGCGGCACGCGCGGCGTGTATTATGCCGATTTGCCCTCTTACCGTAGCGGCAATTACGTTACCGGCGTGCGGCTGGAGTTTAAAAACGGCCGCGTGGTCAAAGCGTCGGCGGACAAGGGGCAGGATTTCCTGCGCAAAATGCTGGCCATGGACCGCGGCGCGGCGCAGGTGGGGGAATTTTCGCTGACGGACCGGCGTTTTTCCAAGATAGACAAATTTATGGCCGATACCCTGTTTGACGAAAACTTCGGCGGCAAACACGGCAACTGCCATTTGGCGGTGGGGTCCAGTTATGCCGACACGTTTGCCGGAGATGTGCGCAAACTGGACAAAAAAGCCAAAGAACGCCTGGGTTTTAACGATTCTTCCTTGCACTGGGACCTGATTAATACCGAACAAAAAACCGTGCATGCGCTGCTGAAAGGCGGCCAAACGGTGCTCATCTATGAAAAAGGCCGCTTTATGCACTAATCTGGGCCTTTTCGGCAAGAGAGAATAGGTCTTATGGCCCTTGTTTGTGCATTTCGTATTTCTTAAACTGAAAGTGTAAGAAATTTATTTCAAAGGAGCTTTTATGAAAAAACTGGCGGTTTTGTTGTTGGTGGCCGTATTTGCGCCGAATGTATTTGCCTTGTCCGCGGCGGAAAAAGCCCTCGCGGCCGACGTGCAAAAAGCGGTGGAGCAGGCCAATGCCCAGGCGGTAAAACAAAATAAAACCATTGCGCAGCTGCAGGAAAGCCTGGCGGACGAGCTGGCTTATTTTAAGAAATTTGCTTATAACTATGCCTATTATGATTACAGCATGCTGTTCCAGGGCATGGACGGCGTACGCAAAGCCTATATCGCCTTGCGGGAAACTTCCAAAGAAGCGGCGCGGCAAATGGCCCCGAAAGTCAACGAAGCGATTGTTATTGCTAAAGGCAAGCATCAGTTACGCATCGCCGATTATGTGCGCATGGAAAGCTGCATGATCGGTTCATACAGCGAGCGGGAAGCGGCTTTGTGGGATGCCTGGAGCGCCATGCTGGAAGAAGACCTCAAAGCGCAAAAGGCCGTTTCTGCCAAGCCGGCTGTTGTAACGGCGGATACGCCGCTGGCAGAAGGCCTTCCGGATGATTTTGCCAAAAACGTACAGAGCTTTCGTTATGTTGTCGGCCGTATGCAACAACTCAATTCTAACTGGGTATTGCAAAGCATGATGGGCGCTATGGACTCTTTTAACGCAAATCTCAAAAAGCATCCCCAGGCGGCAAAGGCCATGGCGAAAGAATTTGTTAAACCCGTGAAAACCGGCTGGGGCCGCACGCTTAGTCCGGTTGCTTTTATTAATGATCACGCCTGCGAACTGTACGGACCGGTACAGAATGATCTGTATCAGTTTGCCGCGGATTTGCAGCGCCTGAGCCGGTAATTGAATTTAAAGAACAAAA